>JAIRZR010000390.1 GCA_031267155.1 Prevotellaceae bacterium
TTTTCGGAAAATTATTTTCTATTACAAAAATATATTGTAATTTTGCGGTCTGTTTATATTTATTATGGCTAATAGGTTCAAAAAGCATATACAGTTTATTCTGTTGTTTCTTATCCTTGCATTTCAGGTTCTGGAAGCGGAGGCTCAAGAGATGTTGACAGGTCTTGGCGAGAATATTCATGCATCTCAAGCGGATGAATTTCTGAGAACAAGATCGATTTTCAACATTGACTTGCCGTTTGTCGATGATTTTTCAAAAACCGGACAGTCAGTCCCAAATCCCGAATTGTGGAGAGACAGCCGTTCGGTTTATATCAACAGGACTTATGCAATAAACCCTCCCACAGTGGGAGTTGCGACATTTGATCCCTTCGATGGCAAGGGGAAAATATATGGCGGAGCATCGAGTTCGTTTTTTGGGGCGGACACTTTGACCTCGGGACTTATTCAGCTCGCCTATCTTCCTGCCGATTCCATCAGTCTCAGTTTTTACATTCAGCCTCAAGGTTATGGAGACATGCCCGAGAGCGGCGATTCCCTGTCGGTGGAATTTTATTCTCCGATAGATGACGTCTGGGATAAAGTATGGAGCGCATCGGTCGTTTCCGATACAGTAATCGAAATGTCGGATCATTTAGCTAAAACAAAGACAGTTATTAAAACCGACAGCATAGGCTTTAAATTTTTCAGGGCGAATATAAAAATTGAGAACAGCAAATATCTGGCAAACGGCTTCAGTTTCCGGTTCATCAACTATGCAAGCATAAACATTCATCCGAATTTCCCCGGACGCAGCACTGCATCAGACCACTGGCATCTGGATTTTGTCTATCTGGATAAGAACAGAATTTCAGACAGGCTGGATATTCCCGATATTTCGCTGACCGGAAACCCCGGAAGGCTGACAACGAGCTATGAAACAGTTCCCGCCACACATTTCGAATCTGCAAAAGCCGACCTGTTCGACAATCCCATGAATCTGGAAATGAGCTATACAAACATGGGATGGGGCGCCAGAAGCGTAACCCGCAATTTCCGGCTGCGCTCAATGTATGGAACTTCGGGCAGGACACTGTCCTACTCCGCAGGCGCCGAAAACATTCAGGACGGAAGCACGATAAACCTCTCGTATCCAATACCGCAGTATGAATTTTCACTTACCGGCGATTCGGCTGCCATCGAAGCGCTGAGCTGGATTGTTACGGACAGCGACCCCTCGGATTTCAGGACGGCGCTGCGCTATAACGACACGAACAGAGTTGTTTACGAATTTAAGGACTGCTATGCGTACGACGACGGAACGGCGGAAAACGGATACGGGCTTTTCGGAAACGGCTCGGCGCAGGGAAAAGTGGCGGTCAAGTTCCGCACGTACATGGCTGACAGTCTCAGAGGATTGTACATGTATTTCAACAGGGCGGTGAACGAGGTCAATGCGAATCACAATTTCGTGATTGCCGTCTGGAATGACGTCGCCGGTATTCCGGGAGAGCTGATACACAGCGAAACCGGCGGCAGACCCGTGTTCCGCGACAGCCTTAACAAATATGTCGCATACAAATTCGAAAAACCCGTATATCTTTCCGAAGGCCAGATATTTTATGTCGGATGGCTTCAAACGGACGAGGGATTTTTGAATATCGGTTTTGACAGGAACCGCAATTCCAAAATCAATACCCTCTATAACCTGGGACAGGTGTGGGAACCTTCCGTTTTCGACGGCTCGCTGATGATGCGCCCGATATTCTGTCGCAGCGATTCGAATTTCCCTTCCGTTCATGTTGAGCTTGAAGATACTGAAAGAGAGAGCAGAAACGTGCAGTCCTCTTTCAGAGCCTATCCGAATCCGGCAAGAGGAATCCTGTATCTGGAAGAAAATGACACTTACCCGTTAATGTCTTCGAAAATAGAGCTGTATGCCATTTCCGGCAGGCTTGTGAAAGTTTTCGAAAATGTATCCGGAAACATTGACGTAACGAATATTATGCCTGGAATATACCTGATGAGAGTATGGAATACCGAAAAGAAAATACGGGAAGTTAAAAGAATCATCATCGGGGAATAATAAAATGAAAAGGATTAAAGTGAAAATATGCGGAATGCGGGACGTCGTAAACATTGTTGAAGTTGCCATGCTGAATCCTGATTATATGGGATTTATATTTTACGAACGCTCGCCGCGGTATGCAGGTGAACTGAATCAGGTAGTTCTGGACATACTGTCGCCCGGCACACTGCCTGTGGGAGTATTTGTGAATCCAAAAATGGGACAGATGATCGAAACGGCAAAGAATTACAGGTTTAAAATCCTGCAGCTTCATGGAAACGAAACGCCGGAATACTGCGCCGAACTGAAATCGAAATACAAATGCTCAATAATAAAGGCTTTCGGTATAAAATCCGAAGACGATTTTTTCCATGTACATGATTATGAAGAAATATGCGATTATTTTCTTTTCGATACAAAGACAGAACAGTATGGCGGGTCGGGACAAAAATTCGACCACAGCCTGCTGGTAAACTATAAGGGCGCGAAACCTTTCTTCCTGAGCGGGGGAATTACCCTCAACGATCTTGAAAATATCAGGAATAACCGGCATGAATTATGCCTTGCCATCGACGTCAACAGCGGTTTTGAGATTTCTCCGGGAATAAAAAATCTTGAACAGATAAAAAAATTGTTGGACTTTTTCAAACAGACACCGGATGAACAGGATATCTAAACTTTTTAATGAAAAGCAAAGAGGTATCCTGTCGATTTATTTCACGACAGGATATCCGCATTTTGATGACACATTGACAATTATAAAAGAACTCGAAGCGCGGGGCGCAGACATGATCGAAATCGGGATTCCATTTTCGGATCCCATGGCTGACGGTCCTGTAATTCAGCAAAGCGGGGCTGCAGCCCTCAACAACGGAATGAGCCTGAAAAAACTGTTTGCCCAGCTCGAAAATATACGCGACGAAGTGAGTATCCCACTGATAATGATGGGATATCTCAATCCGGTAATGCAGTTTGGACTGGAATCGTTCTGCAGCGAATGCTGCAGGACAGGAATCGACGGAATCATCATTCCAGACCTGCCATTCGATGATTATATCAGGAATTTCAAGTCCCTGGGTGAAAAATACGGACTTGAATTTATTATGCTGATCACTCCGGAAACTTCGGAAGAAAGAATACGTCTGATAGACGAAAATACTTCGGGCTTTATCTATATGGTATCGACAGCTTCAACTACCGGAGCTAAAGACAGTTTCGACGAAAAAACACTGGATTATTTCAGGAGAATCGATGGGATGAATCTGAAAAACCCGCGACTTATAGGATTCGGCATATCAAACAGAACGACTCTTGAAGCGGCTTTTGCAAATGCCGGCGGAGCAATTATCGGCAGTGAATTTATACGCCTTCTGGGCAGTGAACACTCGATTGGAGACGCCGTTGCAAAGCTTATGCAAAAAATAGGAAAGTCGTAAAAATACAGATAATTACAATGGAAATGAATATAATAACGAAAATATTAATTTTGCGCAATGGAACAGTTCGTCGTATCGGCAATTAAGTATCGCCCCCTGTCGTTCGCTTCGGTAGTGGGACAGTCTACAATCGGGGCAACCCTGAAAAATGCAATCCAGAGAGGGCATTTAAGTCATGCATATCTGTTTTGCGGACCGAGAGGCGTCGGCAAAACAACCTGCGCGCGCATCTTTGCCAAAACGATAAACTGCCTGAATCCCGGTTCCGACATGGAATCATGCGGGGAATGTGAATCGTGCCGCTCCTTTTCCGAAGGCAGGTCGTACTGCATACACGAACTCGATGCGGCTTCGAACAATTCCGTGGACGATATCCGCACCCTGGTCGAGCAGGTGAGGGTTCCTCCGCAAATCGGGAAATACAGCGTATATATCATCGACGAGGTTCACATGCTGTCGTCTGCGGCTTTCAATGCCTTCCTCAAAACCCTGGAAGAGCCGCCATCGTACGCGATATTTATTCTGGCAACAACCGAAAAGCATAAGATCATACCTACAATACTGTCGCGCTGTCAAATCTACGATTTCAACAGGATAACCGTGAACGATATTGTTTCCCATCTCAAGGATATTGCTCAAAAGGAAGGCGTTACATGCGAGCCTGACGCGCTCAACATAATCGCCCGGAAGGCTGACGGGGCAATGAGGGACGCCCTCTCCATATTCGACAGGGTTGTGTCGTTCTGTGGAAACAATGTCAAATATTCCGCAGTCATCGATGACTTGAATGTGCTTGACTATGAGTATTATTTCAGACTGACAGATGCGATTCGCACGCACAATTACGTGGAGGCGTACATGATTTTCGACGAAATTCTCAAAAAGGGATTCGACGCTCAGCATTTTGTATCGGGATTAAATTCCCATTTCAGGGATATTCTTATGTGCAAGGATGTCAGGACGCTGTCCCTGCTGGAAGTGGGCGAGGTGATTGCAGAACGCTACAGGCAGCAGGCGGCTGAATGTCCCGTCGATTTTATGCTCGAAGCAATGAATATCACCAACAAGTGCGAGACGGAATACAAGTCCAGCGGCAATCCGCGCCTGCTGATCGAACTGACTTTGTTGAATCTGTCCTATATCGGTACCGAAAAAAAAAACAGCCCGCCTGAATATGGCGAACAGCCGGCAGTGAAGCCCGGAATAAAAACGGAATCTGCTGCCGTACAGAAAAAAACGGAACCCGAGCCTGCTCCCATCCCCGAAGCGCCGAAAAGCGCTATTTCGCTGAAGGATATGCTCAAACCAAAAACGGAGACTGAAACAAAGCCGGAAACTGAAACGAAAACAGAGGACGGACTTGCTGAAACGGTTGAAGAAAAAGCGTTTACGGAGGAAAAGCTTGTTCAGGAATGGAAGGCTTATGCCGAAACAATAAAAGCCAGGCAGCCGCGTTTAAGCAGCCGCCTGCTTGAATATTCTCCCAAACTTGTGTCCGAAAAGCTTGTCCACTATCCGATTATAAGCGAACAGCACAGGGAACTGATGGAGAAGCATACAATGGACCTGATCCGTCATCTCAAGGATACGTTAAATTCTTCGATCACTGTGGAATGGGTGGTCAGGGAAGTTTCCAGCGAGGAGGTGAAAACGCGGCTTTATACTCAAAAGGATAAAATCGATTACATCACATCCGCAAACGGCGCTATTGACAAAATTATTAAGGATTTGGAACTGGATTACAGATAAAAATGTTGGAATATTTTGACAGCGATTATTCTGTCGTACTGTGCGACGGTAAATTTCCCGAGCATGATATACCTCTGAAATGCCTGAATAATGCCCGTAAAATTATCTGCTGCGACGGAGCCGCCATAAAACTTTTGCAGTACGGCAAAGAACCGTATTCTATTGTGGGCGACCTCGACAGCCTGCCCGACAGTCTGATTTCCAAATATGCCGACAGGGTTTTCCGCGACGAAGATCAGGAAATAAACGACCAGACAAAAGCCGTTCTATGGTGTTACGAACGGAATATCAGACCTGTAATTATACTCGGAGCTACCGGATTGCGCGAGGATCATACGATCGGAAATATTTCCCTGCTCGCCGATTATGCCGAGTTTACAGACGTGGCAATGGTCACGGATACCGGAATCTTTTTACCCGTAAATAAACCGACGACGTTTAAATGCCATAAGGGTCAGCAGGTTTCTATCTTCGCAATTACTCCCGATACAAAAATCACTTCACAGGGACTGAGATACGAGGTCTCAAAACGACGCTTCAAAAACTGGAATCAGGGAACTCTTAATGAAACTCTCTCCAATTCGTTCCATCTCATTATCGACAGAGGAAAAGTGATTGTTTATCTTAATTATTAAGGTTCTACTGTTATTTGTGTGGAAGTAATAAAATCTGGAATATATAAAGAATGGCATAAGGAAAAGATTCCGACAAGCCTGTTCGCTTGGAAAAGCATGTAACATTGCGGAATCAAAAATCCCGTAAGGGATTAAATATTGGTAGAAATCAATTCATTGTCCAGCAAAATCCCGTCAGGGATGACATGTGGTATCTCCGTTTTTACATGTCATCCCTTACGGGATTCTTACC
>JAIRZR010000237.1 GCA_031267155.1 Prevotellaceae bacterium
ATAAACAGAAAAAGTCTGGCTCTGTTGTTTTTTCGACTTTCTTTTGTTACATTGACGCGCGTAACTCGCTGAGCATCTCTCTCTCTCTCTCTCTCTCTCTCTCTCTCTCTCTCTCTCTCTCTCTCTCTCGATTTCAAACTCAGGGAAATAGCCAAATCATTCAACGGAAAAACGTTCGTTGAACAGAGGATATTTTCGTATATGGAGTTTCTCGAGTACATAATCAAATCGACTTATTCATTTCAAAGTAGGGGGAATTAACATGACGGAGAACAAAATCCAAAAAAGTTTGTTTTATTCTCTGCGTTAGTCTGTCTTTATCGCTTGCGAAAGACAGCAAACTGTCATATAATATCAAAAATCCCATACCTGTTAAATCATATTAAATACAAATCTTTCAAATAGTTCCGGTGTCTTTACATATAATCAGACATCCGTAAACCGGCTGCAAAAATACACAAAATATTTATTCTGCAAATATTTTTTTCGTTTTGTTTCTATCAACGAATCGTGAGCCGATAATGACATTCTTTATTCCTTAAAAATTTCTCGCGTAGCGCCTCAAAATAATATTTCGCCTGTGAAACCGGGTGTACGGCAAAATTTCGTATTTCAATTAAATCCGTATCTTTGTGTCCGTAATTTAAAGAATAAAGATTATGTATGAAACAATAGAATATCCTGTTGAGGATATGATGGAAGACACTGTTTTTATTGTTCGTAAATTTGCTCAGCAGTTTGGCTTGAATCTGCGTGATGCATTCAATTATCTGTACAAATACCAGGGACTTGCCTTCTTACAAAAGCATTACGGATATGAACATACGCAGTCTGCTTATCGTACAGTAGAAGCAATGATCGAAATTTGCCGTAAAAATGGAGGAACGCTGTAATGAAGGTGTTTCACGGCACAAATGTTCGTTTTGACAGGATTGATTCAGGTAAATGCACTCCTGACAATGATTTCGGAAAAGGATTCTATGTTACTGCCATTAAGCAACACGCCGACCAGCGAGCCGCAGACATAGCCGAACGGTTTGGCGGCGAGCCGGTAACAATGGAATTTGATTTTGACGAAAAATATTTGACAGACAGCAGTTTCCGTACACTTGTCTTTGATGCTCCCTGTCGGGAATGGGTGGAGTTTGTAATGAAAAACCGCGACAAAACAATCGCCAAACCGACGCACAATTTTGATATTGTGGCAGGACCAATTGCCAACGACAGAATGCGGAGACAGTTTGACCGTTACGAAATGAAAGAAATCTCAATGGAGCAATTGCTCGAAAAAATTACTTATCGCGAGCCGACACACCAGATAATGCTCGGTACGCCGGCAGCGATAGCGATCATTCAGCCAGACAATACTTTCATTTCCAAAACAGAAGATATTATTACAAACATGGGGGTGGCTCTGGTTAATAATTTTAAAATGGATATAATTGAGGCAATGAAAATAATCTACAATTCCGAAACATTTATGTCCCTTACAAACAAAAAAACAGGACTGTTTGAAAGACCATGGATTGAAATCTATGAAATGCTGAAAAAGGAATCAGACGCTGAATTATCCGTAGCCTCAGACATACCGGTAAAAAATGACTGCTGAAAAAAATAATTTCGAAGGAGCGGAAACAGAAGAAAAGTTCAACGCTTCGCTGATTAATTAAAGGCGGAAAAGTTACTTTCAGACCGGGCGCTGGCCTGCAACTTTGAAGTACGAGAAGGCAAAGTAAAAGCCGGCGAGCTTTTTCAAAAAGCAGGCGGGCTTTTTGGTAAAAGGCGGCGGGCTTTTTAGTAAAAGGCGGCGAGGATTTTAAAAACTTGAAATAAAGGAATATATATGATATAAAAAAGTAAAATATATTTACATCGTAAATCCAATTCAATAGTTAAGCTATGGAAAAAGAAATGGCATAATGTTTTATCTTTGAGATTATTGCAATAAAGCATTTAGGGATGCTGAAATCGTTAGTATCTATCACGTCAAATTAATGCATTATTTATTTCGCATCCTTTAGTTTATATAAAAACAAAAAACAGCCTGCTCTCAATCATGTTTTTGCGACAAATCCGTCCGGCTCAGGATGCGGAGTATTTTTTCAGCCGTTCCGTTATTAGATTCGACATAGTCGGCACAGATTTTTCCCTGTCTTTCTCTTTCCTTGCCGTCGCCAGCGAACCAGACGGTCAGCAGGTCGCGCAATTCCCCGGCATTGTTGATTGGCGTAGCTCCGCCGGCGGCAATCAGTTTCTTTGCTTCCTCGAATTTGTCGTACCTGGGACCGAAAGTTACCGGTATCCCGTAAACGGCAGCTTCGAGGGTATTGTGTATTCCGTTGTCGAATCCGCAGCCGATGTAAGCGGCGCCGGCATAGCGGTATATCATCGAGAGAATGCCAATCGTATCTACAATCAGGACGTCGGCGTCTTCGGGATTTCCCGATTCTGCCTGCGTATATCTCAATGTTTTACGGAAATGGAAAGTCTGTTCCGTAAACTCAATCCGTTCGGGATTTATTTCATGGGGGACTATTATCAGCTTGATATCGGGCATTTGCCTTACTGCTTCGGCAATTATCGTTTCATCTTTGGGCCACGAACTGCCGGCTATCAACACTTTGTGCGACGAACGGACAAAGCGTTCAACAGCGGGAAAGGAAGCGTTTTTGAAAGCGATTTTGCACACGCGGTCAAAACGGGTATCGCCCGTAACCGTAACATTGTTGATCCCGACGGCAGAAAGCAGTTGCTTCGACTGTTCGGTCTGCACAAACAAATGGGTGAAATATTGCAGAGGACTTAGCCATCCCAGCGAGGGTTTAAAAAAATACTGAGCGGGACGGAAAGTCGCGGAAATCAGATAGCAGGGGATATTTCTTTTTTTCAAATATTTAAGATGGTTTTTCCAGTAATCGTACTTTATCCAGAATACGATTGAGGGATTTGCGGCGTCTATAAATTTCCGTGCATTAAAACAGGTATCCAGAGGGATGTACGCTATATCCGACCTGTATTTACTGCTGGGGATAAATCCCGAGGGCGAGAAAAAAGTAACCAGCGTCCTGTACTCTGGATGCTGTTTCAGGAATGCCTCCAGAATGGGCTTCCCCTGTTCAAATTCGCCCAGCGAAGAGCAATGCATCCATACCAGGGGCATTGTGTCATTTTTGCGCATTTTCCTGATTCTGCCGATATTGCCGCACTGTCCCCTTATCCAGTTCCGGATTTTGGAGTTGAACGGATATGCTACGCAGGCAATCAGGTATATTAAACAATTCAATACTGTGTACAACGAATCAGTCTCCCATTTTTAATACGGCAAGAAAGGCTTCCTGTGGAACTTCCACGTTTCCAACCTGCCGCATGCGTTTTTTTCCCTTTTTCTGTTTCTCCAGCAATTTTCGCTTGCGGCTGATATCGCCGCCGTAGCATTTTGCCAGTACGTCCTTGCGCAGGGCTTTAACGGTTTCGCGCGCAATGATTTTAGCGCCTATCGCCGCCTGTATTTTTATCTCGAACTGCTGGCGGGGGATAAGGTCTTTCAGCTTTTCACACATTTTCCGTCCGAAATCGTAGGAATGTTCCCTGTGTATGAGGCTCGAGAGGGCGTCGACCGGCTCGCTGTTCAGCAGTATGTCCAGCTTGACCAGATCGGCAGGATGATATTCCCCGACCGTATAGTCGAAAGAGGCATAGCCTCTCGATATGCTTTTAAGCTTGTCGTAGAAATCGAAAACTATTTCGGAGAGCGGCATGTCGTAAGTCAGCTCAACCCTGTCGGTTGTGATGAAATGCTGGCTTATCAGCGTTCCCCTCTTGTCGAGACACAGTTTCATGACCGTACCGAGATATTCGGTTTTCGTGATAACCTGCGCATGAATATACGGCTCGTCCACTTTCTCGATAATGTTCGGGGACGGCAAGCCCGAAGGATTGTGCACAACAATAACATCGCCCTTAGTCGTGGTTACGTTGAAGGACACGTTGGGAACCGTCGTTATGACGTCCATATCGAACTCGCGGTAAAGCCGTTCCTGAACTATCTCCATGTGAAGCAGTCCGAGGAATCCGCAGCGGAATCCGAATCCCAGAGCGAGGGACGATTCCGGTTCGTATGTCAGCGAAGCGTCGTTCAACTGCAGTTTTTCCAGCGATGTCCGCAAATCTTCATATTCGTCCGTACTTGTCGGATAGAGGCCTGCGAAAACCATTGGCTTGACGTCTTCGAAGCCCGAAATGGCTGATTCGCACGGATTGGCAACATGCGTTACCGTATCGCCGACCTTGACTTCCGAGGCTGTTTTGATTCCGGAGATAATGTATCCCACATCTCCCGCCATGATTTCCTTTCTGGGAATCAGTTCAAGTTTCAGCGTCCCGATTTCGTCGGCTTCGTATTCCTTGCCGGTGGCAAAAAACTTGACTTTTTCGCCTGTGCGCAATGTCCCGTTTATTACTTTGAAGTATGCGATTATCCCTCTGAAGGAATTGAATACGGAATCGAATATCAAAGCCTGCAGCGGAGCTTTTTCGTCGCCTTCGGGAGCGGGAATTTTTTCCACGATAACCTTCAGTATTTCGTCCACTCCGGCGCCGGTTCTGGCGCTCGCAGGTATGACGTCTTCATGTTTGCAGCCAAGCAGATCGACAATCTGGTCTTTCACTTCCTCGACCATTGCCGAGTCCATGTCGATTTTATTCAGTATCGGAATGATTTCCAGGTCGTGTTCAAGCGCAAGATACAGGTTGGAGATTGTCTGCGCCTGTATTCCCTGCGTTGCATCGACCACAAGCAGCGCGCCTTCGCATGAGGCAATCGCCCGCGAAACTTCGTACGAAAAATCGACATGCCCCGGAGTGTCAATCAGGTTTAAGATATATTTTTCGCCGTCCTGAAAATATTCCATTTGAATGGCATGACTTTTTATCGTGATCCCCTTTTCGCGCTCCAAATCCATATCGTCCAAAACCTGATCGTGAAAATCCCTTTCGTTCAGGGTCTGCGTAGCCTGAAGCAGGCGGTCGGCTAATGTACTCTTGCCATGATCAATATGTGCAATAATGCAAAAATTTCTTATATTCTTCATTTTCCTATTTTGCCGGATTTTACCTGTTACTGAACAAAAATCCGGAGCGCAAAATTAGTAAAAATTATAGATTGTGAATTAAATGGAGG
>JAIRZR010000049.1 GCA_031267155.1 Prevotellaceae bacterium
ATCAAATCATCTACATTTGTTTTCTTCTACTTTATGGAAAACGGAACTTTCCCCCGAAAGTTCGAAGCGCGGGACGTTCCGGAAGAGATTCGCCGCTGACGAAACTGCTTAGGGAAGAAAAATTAATAACATATAACAATTGAACTTTCTGGATTGCTTCGTGCCTCGCAAAGACGGGTAACCGTGCGCTATGCAACAGGCGTAATGTCAGACGGTTATCCGTCATTGCGAGGCACGAAGCAATCCAGAGTTTTTTATAATCTGTTATATCTTGTTTATTTCGCATCCTTAACTTATTTTTTTGTAATATTTTGATTCGTCATGTCTCTTTTTAACCATCCCGAGCCTGAAAATTGCGTCCTGAATTCATTCTCGACATAATTGTATAACTGGGAAAGTTGAACATTCGTGTCCCCGCCCATCCTGCCATCCCAATTAATCATTCCCAGGTTATTTATTTTCCCTTTAACTATGGTAAATGTCAAGTTACCGGGACTGTAATATGTATCCGCCCATGCACTCCCCGAACTGACTTTTAAATAGAATTGATCTATCCTGTAGGTTCCCGGCGGTAATGCGACAGTATAAAACAGTCCATTTTTCTCTGTTTTTACACTGTATTCATCATTTGTGGTGATGTTTTTAAGTTTCATTTCTATTCCAGTTCTATGTACGCCATTCACAGATACATGGGAATAAGTGTGAAAATCCTTTCCGGTATGTATTATCATTCCAATAACAAGTGTATCGTGTGCAGTCCCGGGTTCGGGAAGGGTTGCACACCCAATTACCAGAAAAATCAATGAGACAGAATATCCAAAGAAAAAAACCTTCATTTTCATGTCTTTTACAAATATTGTTAAATCATTCATATTTATGTCCTTTTAAATCTTAAATATATTTTTTATTATTAACTTCGTGTCTTTTGACGCCTTACGGCGTCAGTCCGCGTGTGGTATAGTATCAACAAATATTTTATCTGTCATAGCATTCCTCCCGAACAAATTTGTAATTTTCAACCCTTTTCCTGTTCCCGGAAGCCAGCCTTAAAAGCGCTTCCATACTTTTTTTCTTATCTTTCTTTGAAATATTTATGCCCGGCGCTGTCTCCAGACGCATCATTTTCTTAAAATTTTTACGGGGCAAAGGTAAGCAAAATAATCATTCGCATGATACTGTTTATTGTATTTGCATTTTGTATTTTGCGCTGATTAATGGACGCAAAGGTATAATGTTTTTTACAATCACAAATATAATTTCAAAATAATATGGTTTTAAACGCTAAAAACCATATTATTTTACATTTTACAAGGATGAATTTCATTGGGGGATGAGTCTGCATAAACTTGACCGGTTCGTCAATTTCGGAGAAATCGATCAAGCCGTACTTGCCAAATTCCTGCCTTAAAAGGCGTGTGGCTGGAGGTAAACGGTTTTCTATTGATATTAATGTCCTGCGGACAATTAATCAACGCTATTTAACTTTTAGTTTTTAACTTTTAGTTTTTAACTCTCTTGATGTTCACAGTATCATGAAACTGTTACATCTGATTTATTTCACGTCCCTTAGCTTTTTAAAGAAAGATTTCAGCAGTTCTGTGCTTTGTTCTTTCAGTACTCCTTTTTTTATCCGTGTTTTTGGGTGGAATATATTTTGGGAAATAAGCGAATATCCCCGTTTTTCGTCGTCTGTTCCATAGACAACAGCGCCCAGCTGCGTCCAGAAGCAGGCTCCGGCACACATCACGCAGGGTTCCAGAGTAACATACAAAGTACATTCCGTCAGATATTTTCCTCCTGTTGTATTTGTTGCGGCAGTTATTGCCTGCATTTCAGCGTGGGCGGTCGGATCTTTCAGCCTTTCCGTAAGGTTGTGTCCGCGTCCTATTATGCGGTTTTTCCATACAACCACCGCCCCCACGGGAATTTCGCCCGCCTCGAAAGCCTTTTCCGCTTCGAGAATCGCCTCTTTCATAAAATACTCATCGGAATAGAGTTCCGCCGCCGGATTAATCATGACAGTTACTCAGGAACATTTGGAGTGTCCGCAACTTTTACAAACCAGACATCCCTCTTCGTAAACCAGCGAAGTCGCGCCGCATTCCGGGCATTTTGTTCCCGTATTGTCCACTGTGCCATCGGGTATAAAGCGTTTCAATGCCCTTTCGATACCGTTTTTCCACGTGTTGATGCTTTCGCTGTCCAGTTCGAGACCGTTGACAAGATTAACCACGTCTATGATATTCATTCCGTTGCGCAATACTCCGGAGATCAGTTTGGCATAATTCCAGAACTCCTTGTCGAACATGTGCGATATTCCGCCCAGCGTGTTTGTATATCCGTACTTGTCAATCCATTGAAAATGATACACCGAATTGCCGTCAATCTTTTCCTTGATGATTTTCCCTATCGTAACGCTTTTTGGCAAAACGCGCACATCCTCGTCAATCAGTCCTGTGAAAATTTCGTATGGACGCCCATTGTAAAGACCGACGAAAGCGATCCACTGTTCATTCCTGTTCTTAAAACGCACAACCTCTGCATTAAGCGATTCGGGACGTTTTTTGGGAAACGCTTCCTTTTCCGTATTTTTGTTCGACACCAGAATTCCCGAACGCGAACCTTCCCTGTACACTGTTATTCCCTTGCATCCGCTCTCCCAGGCTGTTCGATATACTTCGGCAACCAGATTTTCGGTAGCTTCCTCGGGCAAATTGACGGTTACACTTATGGAATGATCAACCCATTTCTGCATTTTCCCCTGCATTTTGACTTTGCTCACCCAGTCGATATCGGCAGACGTCGCCCGGTTATACGGCGAAAGAGCCACAAGTTTTTCGATCTGCTCGCCGGATAATTTCCTGACTTCGTCTATGTCCAGTCCATTGATCTTTGCCCACTTAATAAACTTGTGATGAAACAGGAAATGTTCTTCGTACGAATCTCCGTTTTCATCCTTGAAACTGATTTTTACGCCCTTGTCATTGGGATTCACTTTCCGGCGGCGTTTATAGACGGGCAGAAACACGGGTTCTATGCCCGAAGTGGTTTGGGTCATCATGCTCGTTGTACCCGTTGGCGCGATTGTCAGCATGGAAATATTTCTGCGTCCGTATATTTTCATTTCGCTGTAGAGATCGGGGTCTGCCTCCGCGATACGTTTAATCATGGGATTGTCCTTTTCGCGTTCGGCCTCGAAAATGGGAAATATTCCGCGTTCCCTTGCCAGATTCACCGATTGACGGTAAGCTTCAAGGGCTAATGTTTTTTGCACTGTTACAGCAAAATCGGTCGCCTCGTCCGTTCCGTATTGCAGTCCCAGGGCGGCAATCATGTCTCCTTCGCCCGTTATGCCCAATCCTGTCCTTCGTCCCCCGACAGCCTTCTGCTTGATTTTTTCCCACAAAAGGGTTTCGACACGTTTAACTTCCACGGTTTCAGGGTCATTTTCTATTTTAGACAGGATAGCGTCAATTTTTTCAAGTTCCAAATCGATAATATCGTCCATTATTTGCATTGCCTTATGGACATGCACTTTGAACAGCTCGAAATCGAATACGGCTTTGTCCGTAAACGGATCAGTCACATATTCGTACAGGTTTATCGCCATCAAACGGCAGCTATCATACGGACACAATGGAATTTCTCCGCACGGATTGGTCGAAACAGTCCGGTAGCCCAAATCGGCATAACAGTCGGCAAGAGATTCCCTGATTATTGTATCCCAGAACAGTACGCCCGGTTCTGCCGATTTCCATGCGTTGTGTATGATCTTCCGCCAGAGGGTATCCGCATCAATTTCCATTTTGGATCCGGGATTGTCGGAATATATGGGAAACTGTTGAATATATGGGGCTTTATTCAATGCGCAGTTCATAAAATCATCGTCTATTCTTACCGAGATATTTGCTCCCGTAACTTTTCCCGAATCCAGCTTGGCGTCAATAAACCGTTCCGCATCAGGATGTTTTATCGATATCGAGAGCATTAAAGCGCCGCGTCGCCCGTCCTGGGCTACTTCTCTGGTCGAGTTTGAATACCGCTCCATGAAAGGTACGACTCCGGTGGACGTCAATGCGCTGTTCAGTACTGGACTTCCGGTCGGACGAATATCCGACATGTCATGCCCGACTCCTCCCCTCCGTTTCATAAGCTGCACCTGCTCTTCGTCCAGACGCATTATTCCGCCGTATGAATCAGCCGCCTGGTCGTGCCCTATGACGAAACAGTTGGACAGGGAAGCTGTCTGATATTTGTTTCCGATTCCCGTCATCGGTCCGCCCTGCGGAATCAGATATTTGAAATCTTTCAGTAACAGATATATTTCATCCTTATCCATGCGGTTTTCGTATTTCTGCTCGATTCTCGCGATTTCGCCCGCTATCCGGCGATGCATGTCGTCCGGCGTCTGCTCGAAGATGTTTCCGAAAGAATCTTTAAGAGCATACTTGTTTATCCATACGTTTGCGGCGAGTTCATCCCCGTCAAAATATACGATGCTTGCCGAGAGACATTCATCGTAGGAATACGTTTTTTTCGCATGTTTACCTTTTTTCATTTTTTCCATATTGCTAAATAATAAATATTTAAATGCTTTTTTCTAAAATTTACGCGACGGCAAGGTATAACAAGTATTCATGATACTGACCGTTTTGGAGATAAACTTATTCAAAAGTTATTAACAGTCCCGTTATTTCTTTTAAAATAAATTGTTTAACAGGCTGTAAGAGTAAAGATTTCTTCAATTTTTTTCAGATTATTTGCGCAGTTAAAAAAAATCCCTTACATTTGCGCGCTTTTTGAAGCTGATAAAACGGGGATGTTTTTTGGTTTTGACAGCAAGGTTAATTGAAATGTAAGCATGTCGAGCATTGAGTTTTTGGCTCGTTAATCTCAAAATCTCAAGCCATAACTGGCAACAACAAATATGCTCTCGCTGCTTAATACACAAAGTGTACAGGCTTAATCCGGCAATCCAAGGCGGTTGTCAGACGAGGATCTCACAAAAAGGCCTGCCTTTCGGTTTTTTTGATTACGAGGTTTCATTTTCAGGAAGGATAGCATGTGCGACACCTTTAAACACATGCGAAAATTTAAAGGTTAAGGATAAAACCGATAGCTTTTTGTCAAGTTTTACCCCGACAATCTTAAAAAAAGATAAACATGTAGAAAGCGCTTTGGTTACTTGTTTGGACGCGGGTTCGACTCCCGCCATCTCCACTTGAGACATTTAAATCATTAAAAAATCAGAGTATTAAAAGACGCGAGAAAAATGAGTTAAATGAATCGGATACGAGAAAAAGGAAATAAGCTGTTTGAAATCATGTGATTGTACAGTATGCTTAAAATACAGTTAAGATACGGGTAAATACGCTTAAGAATTAAATCATTAAAAATCACTGTGACAGTATGATTAAAACGGCTTAAATACATAAAAGGAGATTATACAGTTCCTATGCAAAAAAATTAAAAAGTATGCGTAGAAAAAAAATTTTGATTAATCCGAAACTTTGCAACAGAAATGGAGGCCTCTCCAAAAAATGGTATGTTGAATTCCGGAAACTTTGTTCATTGAATGTCCCTGACCGGACAACAGCAAACACATTGCTGTTTATACAGCAGTTTGCATTTCTTCTGTTTCCGATTTTGACTGTTTGTTCGATTATAAATCACTGGTATATATTTTTTTGCGTATCGGGATTAATTACTGCCGTTCTTGTATGGGGAATTTTCGACATGCGTTTAGCTTTATTTGTTCCCGTAATTAATAGACTGAAAACCGGTGAAAGAAAGATAGTCCTGACATTCGATGACGGACCCGGTAAATGTACTGATACGATTCTTTCCATCCTTGAAAGGGAAAATATCAGGGCAATATTCTTCTTTACCGGCAAAAACGCGCTGGAACATGTTGATATTGTCAAAAGAACCGTTCAGTCAGGACATTTGATAGGCATACATACCCAGAATCATCTGCTTGAATTTCCCTTTTCGGGACTGAAAAAAGTAAACAGGGAACTGAAAGAGAATATAATGACCATCGAACAAATCACGGGACAGAAAATCAATCTCTTCCGTCCTCCTTTCGGAGTGATGAATCCGGTGATAGCAAAATCGGTACGCGACCTTAAGCTTTGTACAACAGGCTGGACTGTACGCTCTTTGGATACCGGAGCGAAAAACGGCGAACGTCTGCTGAAAAGAATTTCGAAGCGTTTATCGGCAGGAGCAATAATCCTGCTGCACGATATTCCGCTTACAGCCGGAATCCTGCAGGACTTAATTGTCGAAATCCGCAGGAAAGGCTATGAAGTTTAAAAAAAAGAAAATAATAATACAATATGCTCATTATATTGAAAAATAAGTACCTTTGCATCCGGTAAAAAATAATTAATTTAATTTATTATGAAACATTTAATATTTAAAATCAGCACATTGAGCTTAGTCTTAATATCGGTTTTGTTCTCATGCGGGAACAGCGGAGACAAGATTACCCTGGAATACAATCTTAAACAGGGTGAAATTCTGAAGCAGAACGTAGTAATGAACATGGATCTGGTTCAGAAACTTGGGGAGCAGGAAATGAAAATAAGTCTTGTCTCGGAAATGAAAATGGCTTTCGAGATCAGGGAAAGTCAAAAAGACGGCTATGCTATGGAAATAAAAGTAAAGGGAATAAAAATGACTGCAGGAGTACCGGGAATGGGAAATCTTTCGTTTGATTCCAATACTGACAAAGATGTTGCCACACAGGCAGATCTTGGCCCCATGTTTAAAGCTATTATCGACAAGCCGATTGAAAGCGTGATGACTAAAACCGGAAAACTGCAGTCGGTAAAAGGTCTGGACAAATTTATGGAAGCCATGATTAATTCTTTCGGCGAAGACACGTCCGAAGATGTGCGGCAGCAAATAACAGGACAGTTAGGCTCCCAGTTTTCGGAAGAAGCATTCAAGTCACAACTGGAACAGGGTCTTGGATTTTTTCCCGACAGACCCGTCGGCACAGGCGACAGCTGGGATTACAAAATGACGACAAACGCTTCGAATTTCACAATGAACATCGACATGAAATCAACTCTTAAAAGCATTGAAGGCAATGTGGTTAGCATTGATGTTAATGGAACCGTTTCGACGCCCGGAGGAGAATCCGAACAGGAAATTAGCGGCATAAAAGCCAAAATCTCGCTGAACGGTACGCAAAAGGGAACACTTAAAGTAAACAGGGATACCGGCTGGGTCATTTCTTCCGACCTGGCAATGAACTTCAACGGAAATATGGAAGTCATGGGAATGAAAATACCTGTTTATGCCGCATCAACAATAAAAGTAACAGGAGAATAGGTTTTAAGCGGATTATATTTTAAATCTATAAACAGTGAAGCGTTTTACATTAAAAATCAGTATATCAGCCCTGGCGCTGATGCTTGTTTTCCCTGTATTTTCACAAATTACATTACAGTATAACTTTAAGCAGGGAGAAACATTTAAGCAGAACATGGAGGTAAGCATGAATGTAGTCCATAGCATCATGGATCAGGAAATGAAAGCCAGTATCACCATGAACTGCAAGACAAACTACGAGGTAATGGACGTCAAGGATGAAAATTATACCTTGAAAATAACATACAAGGAGTTTAAAATGAATACGGCAGCGCCGGACGCGGGCAATATTTCATTCGATTCAAATACTCCCGAAGATATTGCTACACAACAGGATTTAGGTCCCATGTTTAAAGCGATAGTCGATAAGCCCCTCGAAACTGTGATAACTAAAAGAGGAGAAGTAGTGTCGGCAAAGGGGATGGAAAAACTCGCCGAAGCAATGCGTAACTCTCTGGACGAAAATATCCCCGAAGACATAAAGCAACAACTGATCACTCAAACCGGCGCACAATTTTCCGAAGAATCCATAAAAGCGCTGTTTATGCAAAATTCGAATTTTTTCCCCGGTAAACCAGTAAATACGGGCGATAGCTGGAACGTTAAAACATCTATGAACATTCCGAATTTCACGATGGATATTGATACGAAGATTACTCTCAACGACATTGAAAACGGGGAGGCTGTCATGGAGGTCGAAGGGAACATTTCAACGCCCGAAGGATACGAACAGGAATTTAACGGCATGAAAGTCAAGGTTATATTTAAGGGTACGCAAAAGGGTCTTGTAAAAATAAACAGGAATACAGGCTGGATAACTTCCTCAAACATGACACAGAGTTTCAGTGGAAATATGGAAATTCAGGGTATGCAGATTCCGATTTCTGCAACTTCGACAATTTTAATAACAGATAAATAATATTGTAATTAACAGGTAATAATGGAAACAATATCAAAAAAGGATGCAGTCTCGCTTATTCATTCGAGAAGGAGCGTCCGTAATTTTATCCCCGGAAAAACTGTTCCGGAAGAGACGCTTGATCTTATTTTAAGGGCGGGAATGTCGGCGTCTTCGGCTATGAATCAGCAGCCCTGGCAATTTATTGTGATTGACGAACGCGCGACTTTGGACGCTCTGGCGACAAGTTTGCCGTATGCGAAAATGCTCTATCA
>JAIRZR010000099.1 GCA_031267155.1 Prevotellaceae bacterium
CCATCGGGATTTATTCCCTCGTCTCGCTGACCGTCGAGCAGCGGAGAAAGGAAATCGCCATCCGCAAAATAAACGGGGCTGAAATCCGTGATATCCTGGCGCTGTTTCTCCGGAATTACATCCTGCTGGTGGTTGCGGGCAACCTGTTTGCACTTCCGGTGGCATACGCTTTCATGAAACGCTGGCTGGAATACTATGTTTACCGGACTTCACTGAGCGGATGGCTGTTTGCGCTCGTATTCGTAGCGACCTGCCTGATTGTCCTGCTGTCCATCTTTGAAAGAGTCAGAAGAGCCGCAGGAGAAAACCCGGCGGAAGTCGTGAAATCGGAGTAAAGGGCGATAGAAAACAGTCGTACATGCAATCTCAGCTTTGTTTATTTCGCATCCCATAAAAGCAGGTATTATCGGGAAGGTTCACAAAGTTTGTCAATAAACAGCACTCCCTGCAAATGGTCGTATTCGTGCTGGAAAATAATAGCTGCAAAATTATCTTTGCGTGAATGACCTGTAAGTTTTTCACGGATTTTCTCTCCGTTTTCGTTGAAGTATTCCACCTGTATCCATGGATAGCGTATTGAATTTCCGGATATTTCGGGAATGGACAGGCAACCGTCGTCTTCGAAACACACGGTTTCTTCGGAATGTGAAATAATTTGAGGGTTTATAACCGCCTCAAAAGGCATGCCGGGCTTATCCACTCTTGCGATAATAAACAGATTGCGCAAAATGCCGATCTGAGGAGCTGCAATCCCGACTCCTTTTTCAGCTTTCAGAGTAAATTTCAAGCGTTTAATGAGCAGTTTCAAATCTTCCGTATCCTTTCCCAAGTCAAGCGTTTTCGATTTTTGCCTCAGAACAGGCAAATCCTGTCTGTTGACAGTAAGCAGTACCCGAAAAGGATTATTTTCTCCTCCGCTCTTAATCAGATCTTTTTCTTCCTTTGTCATTCCCGTTTTATTACAGTTCACAAATATGACAGACATAACAAGTAACAGGCAGAAACTGGTTTTGGAATTTATAAACGTCGAAAAACCAGAATATTCAGATATCTTACTTTTCCTTTTTGCCATAATTGCTCCTTCAATTTTTTTCGCCGCAAAAGTACGCCTTTTTTTATATCCCACATTCTTTTTTTCCCGGTTTGGATAAAATGCCGTACATTTGTGCAAAAAATAATACATTTGACACAGATTAATAAATAACAATTCGGATGAAGAAAATTTTTTTGCTTGACGCGTACTCTTTGATATTCAGGGCACACTATGCATTTATACACAGGCCGGTAACCACTTCCTACGGTTTTGATACTTCGGCGATATTTGGCTTTACGAAAAGTCTGCAGGAGGTTTTGAAAAAGGAAAATCCGTCTCACATTGCGGTTGTTTTCGACCCGCCGGGAGGTTCTTTCAGGCGAAGGCTGTATCCCGCATACAAAGCCACCAGGCTGGAAACGCCGGAAGCCATAATTACAGGCGTTCCAATAATCAAGGAAATAATACGGGCATACAATATTCCCATCGTGGAAATCAGGGATTTCGAGGCGGATGATGTAATCGGGACTATGGCAAAACGCGCCGAAAAAGAAGGCTATACCGTGTTCATGATGACGCCGGACAAGGATTATGGACAGCTGGTATCCGACAGGATATTTATCTACAAGCCAAAACGTTCCGGCAACGAAGTGGAAATACTCGGCAGCGAAGCCATTTGCGAACAGTATGGCATACAGCGTCCGGAGCAGGTCATTGATATTCTTGCCCTGTGGGGCGACACGGCCGATAATGTTCCCGGAGCGCCGGGGATAGGCGAAAAAACAGCC
Source organism: Prevotellaceae bacterium (assembly GCA_031267155.1). GTDB lineage: Bacteria > Bacteroidota > Bacteroidia > Bacteroidales > UBA932 > JAIRLF01. Next base: position 1,822 of record JAIRZR010000099.1, read on the forward strand.
ATGAAACTGATTGGAGATTATGGAAGTATCGACGAAATATACAGGCGGCTGAATGAATTTCGGGGAAAACAGAGGGAATCGCTGGAAGACAACGAGGAACAGGTACGTTTAGCCCGAAAGCTGGTTACCATAGTTACCGACGTCCCCTACGAGTGGGATAATGAAGTCCTGGAACTTAAGGAGGCTGATATCGAACGCTTAAAGGAACTGTTCGGCAAGTATGAATTTTTTTCGATGCTGAAGGAACTTGGTAGAAATCCGGTATCGCACGAGTTTAAAGTACAGGCGGCATTTGGACAGCTGTCCATTTTTGACAGCCTTCCCGAAGAAAGTCAAACGCCTGACAAAAGCCATAAAACATGCGAAGATGTTGAACATGTGTACAGTATAGTAACAGACGAGAGTGAAATCAGCTCGCTTGTAAGCCGTCTGGAATCGTCCGCCGAATTTTGTTTCGACACGGAAACAACCGGCCTCAATCCTTTCAGTTGCCGTCTTGTGGGGATATCGTTTGCCATCGAAGCTCACAGGGCATGGTATGTGCCTGCTTTTCCGAATAATCCGGAGAAAACCCGGGCTTTGCTTAACCGCTTCAAGCCTGTTTTCGAGAATGGCAGCATAGCAAAATCGGGTCAAAACCTGAAATTTGACATCGAAATACTTAAAAGCCTTGATATTGAGGTCAGGGGCGAGCTGTATGACTCGATGCTGATTCACTATCTCCTGAATCCCGATTCACGCCACAACATGGACTATCTTTCGGAAGCATATCTTGACTATACCCCGATTTCGATAGAAACCCTGATAGGCAAAAAGGGCGCCAATCAGAGGACTATGGATGTCGTCCCGCTGGAAAAAGCCGGAGAATATGCTGCCGAAGATGCGGACATATCGCTCCAGCTTAAAATAAAACTGCTCCGGATTCTCGAAAAGGAAAACATGCAAAAACTTTATACCGATATCGAAGCTCCTCTTATCGGGGTGCTTGCCGATATCGAAACTGCCGGAGTGCGTGTGGATACAGAGAGCCTGAAAGAGTTAAACATCATATATACCAAAGATTTGGAAGCGCTGGAAGCGGAGATAAGAAGTTTAGCCGGAGAACCCGGACTGAACATATCTTCTCCCAAACAGCTCGGTATCGTTCTTTTCGAAAAACTGAAGGTTGCAGGTTCCAATGTCAAGAAAACCAAAACGAAACAGTATTCAACAGACGAAGAGACCATGATGTCCCTGAGAGACAGGCATCCCGTTATCGACAAAATTCTCGAATACAGAAGCCTCAAAAAACTGCTGTCGGCATATATCGAATCCCTTCCCCTGCTGATAAACAGGCGTACCGGGAAGATACACACTTCGTTCAATCAGGCTGTAACGACAACAGGCAGACTGAGTTCCAATAACCCCAATCTGCAGAATATCCCCATCCGCGATGCAAGAGGGCGGGAGATACGGAAGGCTTTTATCCCTTCCGACAGCGAGCATATTCTGCTGTCCGCCGACTATTCCCAGATAGAATTGAGGCTGATGGCGCATCTCAGTCAGGATCCCGGAATGATAGAGGCTTTCATGCAAAACGAAGATATTCACGCGGCAACGGCGGCGAAAATTTATCATATAGATATTGCGCAGGTAAGCAAGGAACAGCGCTACAGGGCAAAAACTGCAAACTTCGGAATCATATACGGAATATCCGCGTTCGGATTGTCGCAGAGGCTGAATATATCGCGCACGGAAGCCAAACAGCTGATAGACGGCTATTTTGAATCGTATCCAAAGGTGAAGGAATATATGAATACGGCTGTGCGCGAAACCCAAAAGACAGGCTATGCCGAAACAATTTTCGGACGAAGGAGACAGTTGCGGGACATAAATTCGTTAAACTCCATGATGCGCGGAATGGCGGAACGGAATGCAATAAACGCGCCGATACAGGGAACCGCCGCCGATATTATCAAGATTGCAATGATAAGGATAAATAAAATATTCAAGGCGAGGAATTTGAAAACGGCAATGATACTCCAGGTTCATGACGAACTCGTGTTCGATGTATATAAACCCGAACTGGAAGAAGTGAAACAGACAGTGATCAATGAAATGCAAAACGCCGTACAGTTGCGAGTGCCGCTGATCGCCGAATATGGAACAGGAACTAACTGGCTGGAAGCGCACTGATTATACTATGCGCGGGCAAAAATGTGATATAAAAAGTAGAGATATCTTACGTCTTTTGACGCCGTAAGCGTCTGAGATGGATAAGTCCGGACAAGCGAAGCACAGCTTGGGATGCAGTATATCTCTCCGACACACAAGTCCGTATGGTGAGAGCGGGTAGGAATTCAACGTTATCAGGTGGCCCAACGGCGTCGGCAAACCCGAACTGTATGACATGCGCATTTATTTCGAAATCGACGGCAAGCTGAGCGACAGTTACGGCCTGCGCTACGGTATCCGTGAAATCCGCTCGGAACTTTCGCCGCCCTCGGGAGGACGCAAATTCCATGTCAACGGACAGCCCGTTTACATGAGCAGAGGAAACTATATCGCTTCGGACTGGCTGCTTCGTCTGTCGCCCGAGCGTTACAGAACCGAAGTCCGCTATCATGCGGAGATGAATCTGCACATGATTCGCGTATGGGGCGGCGCTATGCTGGAGCGTCCCGAATTTTACGATGCCTGCGACGAGTATGGCATTCTTGTTTTTCAGGATTTATGGGGAAGCGGAGACTGCAATGGCGCATGGGAAGATCCCGACAATCACGATCTTTTTATTGCTTCGGAGGAAGATCAGGCTGAAAAGCAGGAAAAGAAAGAAGTAAAAGAAAAGAAAAAGGCGAAGGAAAATAAACAGGATTCCGGAAAATCTAAAAAATCAAAAGGCCGTAAAATATGATACTCACTGTTAAAACCCAAAAGAAATGAAGACAGCGATTATAGCAGAGAAGCCAAGTATATTAAACTTTTGAGATACTTCTGAAACTCCATTATATCCCAATTTCATCACTTCCAAACCCAAATACAGACGCTTGCCGCGTTCGTTCATTTGATCAAAGAAAAACTGTTCGTGTTTATCTATGTCATATTCAAAATCTATTCTTTTCATCTTTGCAAAACCGTAATATTTACGATGCAAAAATAATGTTTTTTTGAATAACTGTTATAAGTTATTTATTTCTTATCCCTAACCCGGACAAGCCGGAAAAGCATTACTGCAAGAAGAAATTATTATCTTTGTTCCCTAAAACGGAATAATTATGCAAAATATAATTGAATCTCACAAAGACAAAATAAGCTGTACACTGTCGTGTTATGACCGGATCCTGATAAAAGGCTCCCTTCCCGAGATCAACTATACCACAGGCATGACGAAATATTTGTACGATAAACATATAAAGATATTTGATTATGCTCAGTTTGCAAAATCCTGCAAATCTGTTATCAATAAAACCATAGAAGAACCGGCAAAGAAATCCGGCGCACAAATGGAATATATAAACAAAGGAGGTGTCCGCAAAGAGTCTCTGATATCATCGATACCTGAAAAGCGTGGCACTCATCCCGGTATTGTACATGTAATATCCACACCTGAACGGTGTAGAACATATAAA
>JAIRZR010000125.1 GCA_031267155.1 Prevotellaceae bacterium
CTCAACTTAAGAACATGTTTCATGAGTGGAAAATGGAATAAAGTGATCGAAATTATCAGAAAATATGCCGCTTAAATGGAAAACCGACATTTTGGAATGCACCCATTAAGACTGCCAACAATACCCATTTCATAATCTTTTCCTTTTTATTAATAAACAGTCGCCAATTTATCTGATATTTACGACGTTTATTATATCGGCAAATACTCCGGCAGCGGTTACATCGGCTCCGGCGCCGTAGCCTTTTATCACCATTGGATATTCTTTATAGCGGTCTGTAGTTATCATAATTATATTGTTGCTTCCTTCCAGTTCGAAAAACGGATGCCGGCTATCCACTTCATGCAGTCCCACAGATGTTTCCACTCCTGCGGAAGTATTATGCAAAGTTGCTACAAATCTGTATTTTTTCCCCTGTTCGGCAAGCGATTTCCTTTTAAGTTCGAATCCGGCGTCCAGTTTTTCCAGCTCTGTCCAGAAATGATCTATGGAACCTTCGAAACAGCTGGACGGAATAAACAGATTCGCCTTAACATCGTCCTGTTCAACACGGTATCCGGCTTCACGCGAAAGGATCAGCAGTTTACGTATCACATCCTTTCCGCACAGATCAATTCTTGGGTCGGGTTCCGAGTAGCCCGATTCCTTAGCCATCCGCACCGCTTTGCTTAGGAAAATATCTTCGCTCAGCACGTTGAATATAAAGTTCAGCGTTCCGGACAAAACAGCTTCCAGTTTTACAATCCTGTCGCCGCTGTTTATCAGAGCGTTTATTGTATTAATAATCGGCAGGCCGGCGCCGACATTTGTTTCGAACAGGAATTTCACTCCGCTTTTTCGGGCGCTCTGTTTCAGTTCGGCATAAGTTTCGTATGAGGATGAAGCTGCGATTTTGTTTGCTGTAACCACTGATATATTGTGCTTTAGCAGGTCGCCATATATTGAAGGGATTTCATCGTTCGCCGTACAGTCCACAAAAATACTGTTGAACAGGTTCAGCTTGATGATGCTTTCCCTGATAAGCTGGGGAGTGGACGGCAGGATATTTACGCCTTCCTTTTCGATATCCTGGAGATCGGCTTTCAGTATGTTTTTGTAGTCTGCAATATCAATACCGTTCCTGCTGTAAACAAAACGCCTGGAATTAGCCAGGCCGATTATCTTAATTTCGAGCGAATTATTGGCTTTCAATGTGGCTATCTGGTTTTGAATCTGTTTCAACAGACTTCCGCCTACGGTACCCACTCCCGCCAAAAATATGTTTATCACCTGATATTCCGAAAGGAAAAATGAATCGTGAATTGTGCTTAAGGACTTTTGCAGATTTTCTTTATTCACCACAACAGAGACATGCATCTGCGGCGCTCCCTGGGCAATGGCAATGACGTTTATACCGTTGCGTCCCAGAGTATTGAACAGTCTGGCGTCGATACCCGGCGTGTCTTTCATGTTTTCTCCGACAATTGCAACCGTGGCAAGGTCGTTTTGGGCAAATATCTGATCGATTTCCCTTTGCGCGATTTCTTTCTCAAACGCTTTTTTCAGGAGTGAGACGGCAAATGAAGCGTCGGCATTTCTCACTCCGAGAGTTATACTGTTTTCGGACGAAGCCTGCGACACCAGAAACACGCTTATCCCGTTACCGGCAAGCGTATTGAAAATACGGGAATCGACGCCTATAACCCCAACCATTCCGTGCCCCTGCACCGTTATCAGACAGGTATCGCTGATTGAGGAAATTCCCTTGATTGGACTTTTTTTATCCGTTTGATGTTCCCGCGAAATATAGGTGCCTTTAAGCTCCGGCTTGAAGGTGTTTCGTATCCGTACGGGTATTTTTTTGTGAAAAACGGGATAAATTGTTGGAGGATAGATGATTTTTGCGCCAAAGTTACAGAGTTCGAGAGCTTCCAGATAACTGAGTTTTTCTATGACATAAGCGTTGTTTATGACTTTGGGATCGGCAGTCATAAAGCCGTCCACATCCGTCCATATTTCGAGTACGCCGGCTCCAAGTTCCGCGGCAACAATCGACGCCGTATAGTCGGAGCCTCCGCGTCCGAGATTCGTTATGTCGCCATTGACTGCGTCGGACGATATAAACCCCGGAATTATAGATACTTTTGGCAAAGTGGCGAATGTCTCCCTGATCAATTTGTTAGTAAGCTCGAAATTCACGATATGCCGGGAAAATTCCCTGTTTGTTCTGATAAATTTGCTCGAATCGAATAATTGTGCATCAAGAACATAGCTTAAAAAGAATGAAGAAATTCTCTCTCCGTAGCTTACAATCAGATCCGAGGTTTTCGGCGATAAATCGCGTATTAAGGATATGCCCTGCAGTATTTTACCCAGTTCCTCAAGCATTTTGCCGATTTTTTCGAACACAAAATCCACCCTGTCTTCCATGACGGTTTTGTATATCAAATCCTTATGTATATCAATAATCTCCTGATATTCCGCCTTATATTCTTCACCCTGAGAGGCAAGGCGCGACACGTCTATCAGGCGGTCGGTTATTCCGCCTACCGCAGAAACGACAACTATAACAGGCTCTTTTTCCGCCTCAACAATTCGTTTTACATTAAAAATGACATCTGCCGACCCAACAGATGAACCTCCAAATTTTAATACTTTCATATATATGCTTGTTATAAAAATTCCAATATCGGAACTATATTAAATTGTCCGCCATCAATTTTCCGGGCGCAAAGGTAGTATTTTTTTATTGCATGACAAAAATCCGCATTTTAAGAGGGTGCAATTCAATTTGTCGCGAGAATAATTATCTTTGCGCCCTAATAAAAACAGTATATTATGAATAAAGAAGAATTTTTATCAGTAGCCTCTCAGTATTATGAAGAGTTTGAATCCCTCAGGAATCAGCCGAATTTTTACGATTATGAAAAATCCTTTGTAGAATTATGGCAAAGGTTAGGGAGTGATTATATGGAAAAACAGTTGAATGAAACGTCTGCAACAGAAAACAGACGTAAAA
>JAIRZR010000258.1 GCA_031267155.1 Prevotellaceae bacterium
AAATATATTTTTTTTTTTTTTTTTTTTTGTATATATTTTTTTATAGAGAGAGAGAGAGAGAGAGAGAGAGAGAGAGAGAGAGAGAGAGAGAGAGAGAGAGAGAGAGAGAGAGAGAGAGAGAGAGAGAGAGCATAACATATCGTTTGACCTCAACGGGAAGTCGGGCGATGAAAGAAAATTTGTTATGGCCCTATATATAGATAAGGCTATGGCAGGTTCTTTCATTTGTTTTTCAGACAAGTGTTTGATATCCCGCTGTTTAGTTCAAACGCAATCGGTCGGAACAGTATCCGCTATTCCGAATAGTTTCCAATTCTTTGCTGTTAAATCGGCAAAGGACCGTCATTTTCTTGTGAAAATTCAAATATCCAATAAAACATAGAAAATGGCAAAAAAATAATTTAAGTTAAATATTAAAAACCATGTGACCATGAAAAAAAGATTTAATTCCTCATGAACAGTGAACGACAGAATAGATAGAATGAAACTATAGTTTCACTGATAAGCTACTGCTCTTGATTGAGCAAAAGTAAATAAAAAATTAAAGTTTTAACCGATTGTTAAGGATGAATATAATGAAAACAAAACGTAATTCTTAACATTAAAAATTAGAAAAATGAATTTGTATTTTGATAAATTTCAAAAAATGACAAAAAGGAGGGCAATTGTGTACCTTTTGCTCCCGTTACTTTTCCTCAGTGTCGGCTTAAATGCCCAGAATCTCACTATCAAAGGAAAAGTTGTTGATTCGGACGGCAATACGCTGCCCGGAACAGCTGTGATGATCAAAGGAGCGACTGTAGGCTCCGTAACCAACGACGACGGCGACTATGTATTGTCGAATGTTCCGGTCGGCAGCGTTCTTGAGTATAAGTTGCAAGGATATGTTACGCAGGAACAGAAGGTTGCCGCTGGAAAGACGACAATAGTGGTTATTCTGGTCGAAGAAGCGCAGTCCCTGGATGATGTTACAATCGTAGCCTTCGGCGCGCAGAAGAAAGCCAATGTGATTGCTTCTGTCGAGACAGTGAATGTGTCTCAACTGAAAGTTCCGGCTTCAAACCTTACCAGCGCTTTCGCCGGCAGGATACCCGGAATCATATCGTATCAGACTTCGGGCGAGCCGGGCGCCGACAATGCCCAGTTCTTTGTGCGCGGAGTTACCTCTTTCGGTACGGGCAAAATCGACCCGCTGATTCTGATTGACGGATTCGAGGCGTCCAATGATGATTTGGCGCGTATTCAACCCGACGACGTGGAGAGTTTTTCGGTATTGAAAGACGCTTCCGCTACCTCGGTTTATGGAGCAAGAGGCGCTAACGGCATCATCATGGTAAATACCAAGACAGGAGTCGAAGGCGCTGTGAGAATCAATGCCCGCGTTGATACGCACATAGCTACGCCGAGCATGACGCATGATTATGTCGATGCAATCACATACATGCGAATGTATAACGAAGCGCGTATAACCCGGAATCCGCTTTTAGGTATTTATTATGACGAACAGAAAATCCAGTCGACCATGCGGGGAGAAAATCCCATGATTTATCCCAATGTGGACTGGTACAAGACACTGTTTAATTCGTCAACAGTCAATACCAAAGCCAATCTGAACGTTTCGGGAGGAGGTAAAATAGCTACATACTATGTTGCCGGAGGCTATGACAAGGAGACCGGTCTTTTGAAAGTGGACAAGCGGAATAATTTTAACAATAATATCGACATTAACCGCTTCCATTTGCGTAACAATGTCGTATTCAAACTTTCGTCCTCGACCACTCTGGATACTCGCTTGCAGGCTCGTTACGAAAAATATATAGGACCATACAGTTCAGCCAACGACATATTCGGCTCGGTGATGAATTCCAATCCTGTTGATTTTCCGGTTATATATGATCCCGACGAAGCCAACAAGCTCGCATCCCATACGCTCTTTGGCAATACCTTTATTGATGGCGGCTTAAAAGGCAATCCGTATGCCGAAATGGTTTCCGGCTATTCGTCGAAAGACGAAAGTAATGTAACGGTTATGGCTACTTTGATGCAGGATTTTGACTTCCTTATTAAGGGACTGAAAGCTCAGGCAAAATTTTCGGTCAACACATGGAGCAATTATAAGCAGTCGAGAGGCTATACGCCTTATTATTATGATATAGAATCGTATAATCAGGTAACTCAGGAATACAAGCTGCTCCTTCTGAATGAAGACTGGGGAAATCCCTTAATGTCCCGCGTGATTACGGAACATCAATCCACAGCGCATTATTACTACGAAGGCAGGCTGAATTGGGACAGGACTTTCGGCGCACATTCATTAAGTGCAATGATGGTAGGAAGAGCCGAAGAAATACTCTTGACCACCGACAATGGCAGCGATGATGGTACTCTTGTTTTGCTTAGCGGCGGTAATATTGCTTCTATCTACGAATCGCTTCCCGAACGCAATGTCGGTTTATCGGGCAGGTTTTCGTATGATTACGACAGCCGCTACCGCGCCGAAGTTTCGTTTGGTTACAACGGTTCCGAAAAGTTTACCGGCAAAAACCGTTTCGGTTTCTTTCCATCAATTGGTCTTGCATGGACGGTGTCGAACGAATCGTTTATGGAACCTCTGTCCGACGTTATCAGCAATATGAAATTGAGGTTTACCTACGGCAAAGTGGGTAACGACGCTATTGCCGGACGTGGAGGACGTTTCTGGTTTCTTTCGGACGTAACTATTGGCACCTGGTCGGATCAGGAATTTCTCACTGACGGTTATCGATGGGGCGAAACCTTTACCACCACATATCGGGGATATAAGGTTAACCGTTATGCCAATCCTAATATCACATGGGAAACTTCGGATATTTACAATTATGCATTCGAAGTGGGACTGTTTAAGGATTTTAACCTTCAGGTAGAATATTTCAAGAATGTCAGGGACCATATCTATATGGTGCGTCAAAACTATGCATCGACTTCCGGTTTGACAGCAGAAATAAGCGGCAATGTGGGTAAAGCCGAATCGCACGGTATCGATGCTTCCTTAGATATTCAACATTCCTTCAACAAGGATTTTTGGATTACCGGACGTGTAAATTTTACCTATTCGGTGAACAAATATCTGGAATTAGACGAACCGCGATATACAGATAAATATTTGTCGCAAATAGATCGCAATATCAATCTGCAAAAGGGACTGATAGCCGAGCGCCTGTTTGTTGACGACACGGAAATAGCCAATGCTCCAAGACAGGATTTTGGAAACTATGGAGCCGGCGACATTAAATATACCGACGTCAACGACGATGGAGTGGTAAACTCAAACGATATGGTTTATATGGGGCTTCCGAAAGTCCCGGAAATACAGTACGGATTCGGTCTGTCCACAGGATACAAAAATGTGGATTTCTCGTTCTTTTTCAGTGGAAACGCGCGCGTTTCATTTTATATTGCTCCAGAAAAGATAGCTCCGCTCGTAGGGCGACGCAATGCCCTGTCTATTGTAGGCAACGATTACTGGACGGAGACAGATCCTGACGTACATTCGTTCTGGCCCCGTTTATCAACCGAACCGATAACAAATAACACTCAAGCTTCCTCGTGGTGGATGCGCGACGGCAGTTTCCTGCGTCTCAAACAGTTGGAGTTGGGTTACAGTTTCGGCGAGCTAAGCAAACTGAAAGTTAAAAACCTGAGAGGATATTTAAGCGCCGAAAACCTGTTTATCTTCAGTCCCTTCAAACTTTGGGACCCCGAAATGGGCGACAACGGTCTGGGATATCCCATTCAGAGACGTTTCAATGTTGGTATTCAAGTATCATTTTAACAATTTAATACGATATTATTATGAATAATATATTAAAAACAGTATTTTTGACAGTTGGGTTACTTTATTGCACATCGTGTTCAGATTGGCTTAACGTAGTCCCCGACAATGTGATGACGGTAGATGATATTTTCTCTACCAGGAAAGATGCAGCTCAAGCTTTGGCAAATGCCTACGCTTACCTGCCGCATTACGATGCACCCCATTCGAGTCCATGGTTGCTGGGCGACGAATATATAGGCAGCAGCGCCCTGAATTATGACGACGCTGACGATAAACTTCGCTCTGTCCGTATTATGCGTAACCTGCAGGTAACCGGAGAACCGATTCTGGGTTACTGGTCGGGAAACGGAGGAGTCAAATCTCTGTATCAGGGAATAAACCAGACAAACATTTTCCTTGCCAGTATTGATTTGGCGGAAGATATGGACGAAACGACAAAGAAAGACTGGACGGCTCAGGTGAAATGCCTGAAAGCGTACTATCACTTCCTCTTGATGCAACACTATGGTCCAATTGTATTATCTGACCAGGTAATTTCGCCCGAAGAAACCAGCGAGGACTTGCTGTTTCCAAAAAGAAGTAAGATTGACGTGTGTTTCGATTTCATTATCAATTTGATTAACGAGGCGATTCCTGATTTGCGGGGAGCAACGACGGAAACCGACTATGGACAGATAAACAAGTCGGCAGCAACAGCCATCAAGGCGAGAATAATGGTGGCGAGGGCGCGTCCTTTCTTTAACGGCAACAGGGATATCTTCGGTGATTTTTATGATACCGACGGTCAAGCGTACTTCCCTCAGGAAGAGAAGAAGGAAAAATGGCAGGATGCAATTACCGCCATCAACGAAGCCATCGCTACATGTACTGCAAACGGATTCGGCATGTATGCTTATCCGCGTTCGAAAAACATAATGAACGCCGACACTACAGATGCGAGGATAGCGCCGGAAAGAATGAGAATCCTGTACGACCTCCGGTATATGCCCGTCGATCCATGGAACAACGAAATAATCTGGGGCTATTCGAACATTGAACAGTTTTCGTGGTACGACAATTACGAACGCTGGCTTGAGATACAGGCTGCCGCTACTCCCAAATTGCCCAGCAAGGCGATTTATACCGGCGAAGGCGAATTCGAAAGCAAAGGCAATGTTTTCGGTTCGGGTAATTGGCTTGCCGCAAGCTACGCAATGGCAGAACGCTTCTATACCGAAAACGGACTGCCGATAGAGGAAGACCTTAGTTTCGATATGGGTAACAGGTACGAAATTGTTACTACTCCGGGCGTCGAAGACCCCGAATATAAGGATATCGCCGGCATCATACAGCCCGGAACGCAGACAGTCAGGCTGCATCTGAACCGCGAACTCCGTTTTTACACCAGTTTAGCCGTTGCGGGAAGCTATTTCAGAGCGCAGCGATATCGCATAAACTCAATAATGCTTTATGGACAGGACTGCGGACGCGGATTGGGACAACGCCCCGAGGAATGTTTCTATATCACCGGTATAGGACACCAAAAATTCGTACATCCACAGTCAAGCGGAGGCTGGTCGTTCCGTACTATGTATTTCCCGTATCCGATTATCCGCATGGCTGATTTGTATCTGATGAAGGCGGAAGCGCTGAACGAATTTTCGGGACCCTCGCAGGAGGTTTACGACGCCCTGAATGTAGTGAGGCGCAGAGCGGGTATCCCGGACATAGAAAAGGTATGGGCTGACCCCACTCTCGCACGTACTGTAGATAAACACAAAGACCCTATAGGTTTGCGTGAGATCATCCTGCAGGAAAGAGGCATTGAACTGGCTTTCGAAGGAAGCCGTTACTGGGACATGGTCGGTTACAAACGGGCTGTATCCGAATTTTCGAAACCGATTATGGGATGGAACGACAGGGGAGCAACTCCTCAGGCTTTCTTTAATCTCGAAGCCAAACAGACCAGGAGATTTACTCCTACAAACTATCTATGGCCCATTGATTTGAAGGAAATGAATATCAATTCGAACCTGAAACAGAATCCGGGATGGTAGTTTGGGAGTTAAGAACTAAGAGTTAAGAGTTATTTAAGTTATTGATTAAAAGATTAACAAAATGAATAAGATTAAAACATATTTAAAGTATTTGTGCTTTTGCGCTTTGATTGTAACGCTTTTCAACGCCTGCGAAGAGGGCGAGCGTTTCAAGATGAGCTCGGAAGACAATGTTCCGCCAGCTCCGCCTACCAATTTGAGGACAACAGCATTAAACGGCGGTATTCGGATACATTACACTATTCCGAGAGATGAAGACCTGATGAGTATAGAAGCTAAATGCGGCGACAATACATTTGCCGTTTCCTTCTATACGGATTCCATTGATGTAAGAGGTTTGTTCGAATTGAAAGAATATACTGTAGAGGTATATGCCCTCGATAAAGCCGGCAACAAATCGCAATCCCAGGAAGTAAGGGATACTCCGCTCGAATCGGCTATTTCGAAAATAGCGAAGACATTTAATGTGCTTCCCGGATTCAATGGATTTGTAATCAACTGGAAAAATGAAATGGAAGAGACGGTCAATATCTTTGCAGAATACGAGTTTATGCAGGAAGGCGTGAAACGCGAATTGCTTACCATATTCTCCTCGAGAGATACCCTGGGATTCGCAATAGTAGGCGATCTGGTACTGAGCTCAAACGAACAGGTGAGAGTGAAAGTAAGCGCGGGCGACAACTACAACAATCGCACGGAGGCAATCGACAAGGGTTCGTTTACATTGCTTTACGACGAGGAAATCAATCATTTCAACGAAAATGGTAAAAATCTCTGGACTTATCCCGTACCCTTTGAGGAACCTCCCTTCGGAGGTGGAGTCGTACAGGCTTGGGGAGATGAAGCGGACGGCAGAACCGAATTTTTTATTGATGGAATCATTGACGACGCGCCCAATACGTATAATTACACTTTCTGCAGTAATCCTGCCGGCTACACTACTCCGTACTGGAATTTCCTGATAGACCTTGGCGACTACTACGAGTTGAGCCGTGTCGTCGTTCACCCGCGCCATGACGCCGATATCGGAAAACGGGGCGATTATTTCACAGAAAAAGATGTCGGTATATTTGCCGCATACATCTGGAACGAGGATGCTGAAGAATGGGAAGAGTTGGGTGTATATAAAAACCTGCTTCCCGAAGGAAATCTGTCCGATTTGCAATGGTATCGGCTCGGTAAAGCGGGACACATGCATTACCTGTATCCCTACGATCCAAAATTTACAAAATCGGCGCGCTGGTTCAGGTTTGAATGTCGAAACAGTTTCGGCAGCAACTACACTTCAGGTCCTCCCCCGTGCCTGTCCGAAATAAGATTATTTTCTAAACCCAAATAAAAATGTAAAAAGATGAAAAGAATATTTTGTATTGTTTACATAGCTTTTTCCCTTACATTCCTCTCATGTTCCGGCGATATTTTCGATAGCATCAAGGAACATGCTTCGGAAGAGAAAGTATATGTAGGAAAATTTGACAAAGCCGAAGCTCTTGTCGGCATAAACCGTCTGGAAATAGACCTTATGAATGCGGGACGTATTCCGAATGATAAGGTTAACATTGGTAAGGCGGTACAGACCATTGTCGAATACGATGGTAAAACCTATCCCTGCGAAGGCGTTCTATCGTGGTTAAATATCACCGGACTTACCGAACCAAGGCTGTACCGGATAACAGTGTATAACGTTGACGAATTCGGCAATAAATCACTTCCGGTTGAAGTTGCCGCAATTCCGTTTACAGACGAGGATGTAGCCGCCCTTGTTGTGCCTATGCCCCAAAAGCTTCTGGCTCCTGCATCGGTGCAATTCAACTGGAACAATGGCTTGTCTTCGAATTTCTTGGATTTTTATGAGATGGATTATTCTTATACCGATGCTCAGGGAAAACTGCAAACCGGCAAATCGACAGATGATAAAAGCCTCCTTATCCTGGATCTTGCCGCAGGTTCGGCAGGCAAAGTGAATTTGAGGTTGAAAGTAGTGCCGAAACAGAATAACATAGCTATTCTGGACACTGCATATATCGAATCGTCAATAGACTATCAGTTGCCGACCATAGAACAGTATCTGAATGCACGCGACAATCGTAAGATTAAAAATACTTACAGAGAAGGGACTAATGCCACGGTTACATGGATCGACGATATCCCCGACCATCTTGTTATTAGCGAATTGATGTACCAGACTACTTCGGGGACATTCAACACGCTGATAATTGAGAACAGCACAACTGAGATCGAATGTCCTGATGCACAACCGGAAGCTTTATACAAAACACGTTTTGGATATGTGCCGCCCGGTGCGGTTGATACTCTGTATAAAGACTGGATAACATCGAAATATCCATTTTTAACTATTCCCTTAGGAACATATAAAGTGGATCCGCTTAGCTATCGTTATTATGAAGCTACAGGGGAACTTACGGCAGAGATACCGCAAAGTGAATATGCGGGTGGCACGAAAGTTACTCTTGAGGCGGTAGAAGAGGCAGCATACAGAGTTTCAGATTTGTTCGGCGGATTCTATGAATATGGACGCGGATTAGGCATTGCATATAGATGTTGGGGTGACTTTACACTTGATGACGTCCTTCTTGCTGCTCTACCTGACCCCTGGCCTTATGGCTGGAATACAGTTGATGTAATAGGTTGGGATTTAGCAAGCAAAACTTTTACCATAGATGTTTATTGGGATGGCAGTTATGTTTTCCGACTAAAACTCGTCAAAGAGTAAAAAGGCTTAATTGTAGTATTTAAAAACGTAAATTGGATTATGTTAAGAGACCGTGCGAAAAGAAAAGTAATACTTAAAAAAAGTTGTCAAGACTTTTTGCACGGCTCTTTTTTTATTATTTAATCATTTTAATAAAATTAAAAAATATGAAAAGGATATTGATTTTAAGCAGCTTGTTTGCTGTTGTTTGTTTTGCGGTCGTTAATCTGGCTATAGAAGAACGAAACGCATCTATGTCGCTTCAAACGGAGAATGCGGAAGCCTTGACAGTTGGTGGTCCTGTAGGTTTAGAAACATGTTATATGAATGTTTCAGTTGTAAGCGGTTGAGTATTCCGCCTGTGCAACACTCCAGTGACAGCGCAGGCCCGGTTCCTTATAACCTGAGTTCGGGATAAGCATCCAGACCTCAAGGCAGTAATCCAAATCACCCTAATAGACACAAGTTTATTTTCCGCAGCAATCATCACTTCGGATTTTTTGTTATGAAATCATAA
>JAIRZR010000168.1 GCA_031267155.1 Prevotellaceae bacterium
CTGACTTTCACCTTTTTCTTTCTGTTGATGGTGAATATCAGACTGACGGAATTTTTCAGGATAGTGTCGTTTTTCACCTGTACATCGACCTCGGCATTAAGGTATCCCTTTTCGGCATAAAACTTCTTTATTTTGTCGCTGTTCGATTTTATCACATAGTCGGAAAGCGAAGAACCTCTCCGGATAGTGAGTATTTCGTTTATATCCTTGGCTTTACTCTTTTTTACTCCCAAAATTTCCCATTTCATGATTCGCGGGCGTTCGGTAAGTATGATTTCGAGCCATATTTTCTCTCCTTCGATTTTTACCGGCTTGACATCCACGCTTCCGAAGGAATTTTGTCCCCAAAGCCGTTTGACCGCCTGCCGGAACTTGTCGTCGCCGGGTACGCTGATTATCGTGCCTTTGGTTAATCCCGAGATATTAACGATATTGTTTTTATCGGTAAAATTCACTCCCGATACTGTAACATCTTCGATAATGTACTTTTTCGGCAATTCGTAATCCAGCTCGGGAAACGCAATGGAATCTGGCGTTTGAGCTTTGGCAACAACATTACAGATTAAAAGGCTCAATGTAAAATATAATGTTCTGATTATTTTTTTTCCTGCAATTTTTTCGAATTTATACTGGTATAATTGTTTCATCAAACTAACGTTATAAAATTAAATCAATTTTTTTTCCTGTTCTATCTGTTCTCCTGTTTTTCCGAACCTCCGTTCTCTTTGAGAGTATTCATTAACAGCTTTCATCAAATCCTTTTTCTTGAAATCGGGCCACAATACGTCAGGGAAATAAAATTCGCTGTATGCTCCCTGCCACAGGAGGAAGTTACTGAGCCTCTGCTCTCCGCTGGTGCGTATTATCAATTCCGGATCCGGCATACCGTGTGTTGTCAAATATTGTTCAATAACATTTTCATTAATACTTTCCGGTTCGATTTCTCCTGCGAGCGCTTTTTTTGCGATAGTCTTTACTGCTTCGCTTATTTCCCATCTGGAACTGTAGCTCAAAGCAAGCGTCAGAATCAAACCCGAGTTCTTTGATGTAATCTTTATCGCTTGGTTTAACTTGTCGGTAACATTTTCCGGAAAAGACGAGAGGTCTCCTATGGTTCGAAGCTGTACATTATTTTTGTTCAAGTCCGGAGTTTCCTTTATAATCGCCTCAATAAGAAGGGACATAAGCGATTTTATTTCATCCTCCGGCCTGTGCCAGTTTTCAAGGGAAAAAGCATATAATGTCAAATATTTAACGCCTATTTCTCCACAGATTTCGACTGTTTCCCTTACGGCTGCCACTCCATTTCTGTGTCCGAATATTCTGTTCAGCCCCAGTTTCTTCGCCCAACGTCCGTTCCCATCCATTATTATGGCAATGTGTTTAGGGATTTTAATCTCGCTCATTTAAATATAATTTATTTCCACCCATATATTAGACATTCTTTTTATTTTCACATCATTGGCTATGCATTAGACCAACAAATTTTGCGCAAATATAATCTATTTTTAGTTATTGGAAAAATAAATCCTGTTTTGCCGGCAATTCGGAAAACAAAATGAGTTCAATATACCATTCTGATTACAACGATTTGTTTAGAGTTTTGGAAGGATTGTTGTCCACATTATGTGATATAATATATCCTTATGATAAAATCAATTATAAAAGGGATATAAAAAAATAAATAAAATAACAGTCAGAATAAATATAAATTGTATATTTGCCACTTAAATTTAAGGAACATTTTCTATAAATTTTTATACAAAGTAATTGATAATGAATAAGAATATTAAATTAAAATGAGAAAAGATTTGCTGAAATTAATGCTGTCCGCAGTGCTGGCGATATTTGCCGGTACGCTTACAGCGAGAAAAGATGTTACTGTAGAACCCCTGCGTATTTCTACACAACAAAGAGTCCCGTCCGAGCTTGAAAAAGGTTCGCTGACTGTGACAAACACCATCGAAAACTGGAATCCCACTCAAACCGCGATTATCATCTGCGACATGTGGGATAAGCACTGGTGTAACGACGCTACCGCCCGCGTGGGCGAAATTGCTCCGGCAATGAATGAAGTGCTTACGATTGCCCGCGACAAAGGCGTAAAAATCGTTCATGCTCCAAGCGACTGCATTGATTTTTACAAAAATCATCCTGCACGGAAAGCGGCTACGAAGTATAAGGACAAAAAAATCGCCGCTTTAGCCGACGGAAGCAAGCTGCCTTCGGAAAAGGACGCTAAATGGCCTGTAGACCAGTCCGACGAAGGTTGCGAAAACAGGGACTGCAAGCCGCATAAGGCATGGTCAAGACAGATTGAAACGCTGAGCGTTACCGACAAAGACCTCATAAGCGATTCGGGAGCCGAAATCGGAGCTTATTTCAAGAAAACAGGCATCAAAAATGTGATTTTAGTGGGAGTGCATACCAATATGTGCGTAATCGGACGTTCTTTCGGACTTCGTGCAATGAAACGCATGGGAATGAATGTGGTACTGATGCGCGACATGACGGATTTGATGTATAATCATGAAATGTCGCCTTTTGTAGATCACTTTTCAGGACTTGATCTGATGGTCGAATATATTGAAACATACGTATGTCCTTCGATAGTATCGACCGATTTCACCGGCAAAAAGCAGTTTGCTTTTAAAGGCGACAGGCGTCCGCGCGTAGCCATACTGACTGCCGAAAGCGAATACCGCGCCAATCAGCGCCTGCCGGAATTTGCTCACGATCTTACCTTAAAAAACATCCATTGCGACTTTGCCCTTGGCATCCCCATTATGGGCGACGTCAAAAAAGATGCTGACGAGAAACTTAAAGCAGAATATGCCGCATACGGAATGCCAATTGATACGGACGGGAAGACCGCTATCCCTACGCGTCACAATCTGGAAAATCTTCAGATTTTGGAAGATGCAGGACTTGCCATCGTATTTATCCGCCGCCGCGCGCTTGAATCCGAAAAGATGCAGGCGATAAAGAACTATGTTGCAAGCGGTCGTCCGGTTTTGGGAATCCGCACTGCATCGCATGCATTTGACGCCAAGGGCAATGTACCCCGCGAAGGAGGAGGAATTGTCGCCGCCACTGAAAACACTTCCGATATGCTGGCTCAATGGCCTGAATTTGACAATGATGTACTGGGCGGAAACTATCATGGACACTACGGGCACCTCAAAACGGGAACGGATGTATCGCTTGTTCCGGGTATGGAAAATCATCCCGTATTGAAGGGCGTGAGCAAGTTCAACAGCCCTAACTGGCTCTATCAGAACAGTCCTTTGCGCTCCAGCAAAATAACTGTTCTGCTCACAGGCAGCAATCCCGGAGTTCCCGACGAGCCTGTCGCATGGATAAACGGTAAAAACGTGATATATACCTCGCTTGGACACTGGGACGACTGGAAAATCGAAAGTTTCCGAAACCTGATGTTCAATTCGATAGATTATCTTCTAAAGTCGAATAAATAATATAACAAATTAAAGATAAATAATATGGATAGACGTAGATTCATAAAAAGAGGAGTTCTGGCATCTGCCGGAGTAGGCTTGGGAGTGAATTCACTCCTGAGTTCGTGTGTAAAAGCCAATGACCGCATTGTTCTGGCTCTCGTAGGCAGCGGCGGGCGCGGACTTGGCTGCATCATAAACTGTTGCAAGATAAATGAAAATGTAACAATCAAAACCGTCTGCGATGTAAACAGCACGAAGCTTGCAAAAGCGGCAAGCGCTGTGGAAAAGGAACTGGGTTATCGCCCGGGCGTTACCGCGGAAATGAAAGAGATTTTCGATGACAGGGATATCGACGCCGTATGGGTGGCGACTCCCGAACACTGGCACAGTCTGGCTGCAATCTGGGCCTGTCAGGCGGGAAAGGATGTGTATGTGGAAAAAAATCCTACAATAAACATCTTCGAGGGTCGAAAACTTGTAGAGGCAACTAAAAAATACAAACGCATCGTGCAGGTTGGTTTCCAGAACCGCAGCGCCCCGTACGGGTTCACTGCCCGCGACTATATCGCCGAAGGAAAACTGGGAAAGATTGTGACTGTGAAATGCTACAACATGCTTGGCGGCGGGAAATGGAACGAGTCTCCCGAAGCTCCCGTTCCAGGATGGCTCGACTGGGATAAATGGCTGGGACCGGCTCCAATGCGTCCTTTCAGTCCCTCGATTGTTTCCGAAGACGGACGCGGCGGCTGGCTGAGCTACTGGGCATACAGCGGCGGCGGACTTGCCGACGACGCTTCGCACGTGATGGATCTTTGCCGCCTGGTAATCGGCAATCCGCCACATCCCAAATCGGTATATGGCTGGGGTGGAAACCATGTCTTCGGCGGAACCCGCGAGACTCCCGAATTTCAATCTATTGTATATGATTTCGGCGAATATACGCTGAGCTGCGACAATGCGTACGCAACCAATTACATGACAAAAACGCCAAACGATATCCGTTACGATATAAGCAAGTTCCCCAACTGGCGCAATAATGCCACCCGTACCGAAATATACGGAACCGAAGGCTTGATGTATCTCGGACGTCACGGCGGAGGATGGCAGGTACTGGGTCCAAAGAATGAAATCGTCGCTCAGGATGGAGGCATAATGCCCGATAACGAACATCAGATCAACTTTATCGAATCGCTGCGCAGCCGGAAACAGCCAAACGGCGACGTCGAGGAATGTCATCGCAGCGCAACGCTGGTTCATCTCGGGAACATAGCATACAGGGTTGGGAACAAGCAGCTTATTTTCGATCCCGAAACGGAAAAAATAACTAATGACGCTGTTGCCGACAAATTAGCCAGAGGATCGTACAGAAAAGGCTATGAAGTTCCTGAAAAAGTTTGATTCGGAGGTGTATTAAGGAATGAAAGGAGCTAATGACAGGGTCGTTTTAGCCCTGATAGGCGCAGGCGGAAGAGGAACGCAAGTGATACTCAGTTTGCTGCAGTGCGCCAAAAATGTGGAAGTAAAGTATGTATGCGATGTTGATAATCAGCGCGGCGGAAATGCAATCAGGGAACTGTCCAAGCTGCAGGGGTACGAGCCTTCACGGCTTGCCGATATGCGGAAGGTTTTCGACGATAAGGACGTTGATGCCGTAGTCGTTACAACTCCCGAACACTGGCACGCGCTGGCTACGGTCTGGGCATGTGAGGCGAAGAAAGACGTTTATGTGGAAAAGAATGTATGTCTTACACTGGACGAAGGCAGGAAAATGATTGAAGCCGCCGGACGGAACAGTGTAATCATACAGTGCGGAACCCAGAACAGAAGCGCCGAATATGCCTCCTCTGCAAGAGACTACATTGCTTCGGGCAAGCTGGGCGCCATCGTTACCGTGAAAGCCTACTGCATGTTGCCCGGCACGCGCGAATGGATTCTGAAACCCGACAGCGATATTCCCGAAGGACTTGACTGGGACAGGTGGCTCGGACCGGCGGACTATGTGCCGTATAATGTGTCGCGCCACAAAGCCTGGTCGGACTGGTGGGCATATTCGGGAGGAGCAGCGATGTCGGGAGACGCTTCGCATGTCATTGACCTGGCGCGCATGGCGCTGGGCGATCCCGAATTGCCGAAAGCTGTGTTCTGTGCCGGAGGAAGGGTGATATTCAACGACAAACGCGACATTCCCGACAATCAGACGGTGGTTTTCGATATGGATAAATATCCGATTTCCCTCGAATCCTCGCAATACGGTAATTATATGTACAAAACGCCACAGGAAGTCCGTTTCAGCGAAAAGTTTCCCGAATGGAGAAACAATGCTACCCGTATCGAAATATACGGAACTAAGGGACTGATGTTTCTCGGACGTCATGGCGGCGGATGGCAGGTTTTCGGAAAAAACTGGGAACTGCTGGATCAGGCAAGCGGATATTTTCCCGACGAAGTGCATCATCGGAATTTCATCGAATGTATCCGTTCGCGGAAAACGCCGAATGCGTCTATCGATCAGGGAGTGCTGAGCGCTAATATGATTAATCTTGCGAATCTGTCGTACCGTTCTGGAAAAAAGATAGTGAGAATTGATCCGGAAACCGAAATAATCGCCGAAAACGAGGAAGCGGCAAGACTGGATAAAAGATCGTACAGAGAAGGATTTAAAATAGATTAACTTTTTCATTTTTGTAAGCATCTTATTGCGTCTGACGCCAATAAGGTGCTTACTTTTTTTTGTCTCGCTGTTTTATTCTGCGTAAAGTATAAGCATGTTCCCGTACAACTTTTTCACATAGTCGTAAAACAGCTTTTCCTCTGCCGCAGGACCTTTCTGCCTCGATCCTCGCTTTTACTGACAAAGGAGGATGTCCAAAAAGTCCATCACGTCGTCATTGCAAGCGAAGCGAAGCAATCCAGAATACTGTTATTCACTGGATTGCTTCGGGCTACACTCTTATAATGACGCTTTTGCAAATAGCACATTATGAGGCAATTTTAGCCAATCCATAACCGAGTTGTTTAGCCAGTTTTTGCAACTTATTTTCATCTCTGACACTCTGTTTTTTCTTTTCCGCTTCAAAATATTCGCTGGAATACCGGGTTCCATTTTTAATGAGCG
>JAIRZR010000182.1 GCA_031267155.1 Prevotellaceae bacterium
AACCTATATTTGCCCGATGATCCTTTTGGTAATTATTGAACCCTGCTGTTCCGATAAGGAAAGAATTACCCTTTAGCCTGATTCCCCACCGGATACCTGCTCCGTCTTTATATCGGGCCCGAAACCAGTCAATATACTTCTGAGCCTCTTCTTCTTTCCTGAAAGGAACTATATTGTAGTATGCCGCAGCTCTTTCATCCCTGAATATCTCATAGAAATCAACACGATGCGATTGGGTAATTTCCCCTAAATCTAATCTGTCGGTATGTAACTCCGGAAATTTGCCAAACATATATATTACTAAATAACAATGAATCTTTTCACACATTTTTCAATGCAGCCACCATGTTTCTCCTTGGACTCATTTCTTCCACAGAAACAAAGATATGTATTTTTTTCTTTTACAACTCAGTCCTCAAAAGAGCGTTTTTTCTGTATTTAGAAAAATAAAAAAATCTCTGAAAACAATTGAGCTTTCAGAGATTCGAATTGATTTTTGATTTTCTTCCGTGCGGCTGAAGGGACTCGAACGAAGCGAAATACTTGACGCTTACCGGAAAGTCGTAACGATTATTTCCAATCAGGATACTACCGATAAGGAAAAGCAACGGCAGGTGGATGAAGTGATCCGCAATCACTGATATGCGATCTGGGGCGCGGATCGGGTAAGACTACCCATATCATGGCTTCCCGGCTGGATCGCATCCAACATTCGATGCCGGGGGCGGTACTTACTCTTGGAGCGGCTACCTATAAAGATATTTTCAGTAATATCCTTCCCGTTATTCTGGAATACTTTAACGAGAATTACGAGCGCGGCATGTATTATGAGATAGGGAAAGAGCCTCCGAAGCATTTAAAAAAATGCTATACATCCGTATTCGACCGGAAACACACAATTTCATTTATGAGGGTACGGTAATGAAATTCGTTTCAGGCGACCGGCCGGAATCCGTACCGGGGATCAGTACGCTGCACAGGATGTTTGACGAACTCCTGAAGATAAAGAAGGAGTTTATGCTGGAACGGTTCATGCCAACATTACGCGCCGACCGGTCGAAATTCGGTGGTTCACCCTGTTTTATGAGAATATCCGGATTTACTTCGACTCCAAACTTCGAGACCGATGAAGACTGGTTTGTCAATATGGAGAAAGACATGAATGAAGAACTGATCAATTCGATTATAGAAATCGCTTACGAAACAGACTTTCGGATGCATGAATTGGAGATAGCCCGTAAAACCTTGGATTTTGATAAAATAAAGAAACTGGAACGTTTTATCTCCCATAGGAACGAGCGGTTGACCGAACTTCGCAGAGGGCATCTGTTATATATACGTGCATCTTCGTTCTCTAATCTTAAAATATTAGGAGTCGATTATATCGAGAACTATATTAAATCGACCAAAGATAAAGACCTGCTTTATACTTCTTTTTTGCCATCCGCAAACTGAAAGTAAAAGACATGTTCTTTGGACGGTTCGGCAAACAGCATCTGTTTGATGATGGCTACGATCCGGGCCCGTTTTCTTCCATCATACTCGCCCAGCGCCATACGACATGGAAAGAATTCCGGGTAATTAAAAATATGTGGGTATGGTATCCCGAACAGCAGGCGGAACTGGCAAAGAAGATAGACGACTTTTTCTCCGGAGGACAGAAAACAATCTATATTCATTACGACCGGGCAGCTAACCAGAAAGACCCCGAATGAAAAAAGTATTACCCGGACTATAAAGAACCGGGCGTGAATGATACGGATGCCAAATTGCTAAAGAAAGAACTTTCCGCACTCGGATGGACGGTTCATCTGATGTCACCCCGTCAAAAGACAATCTTCTATCCTCAACATTATCGTTTATCAGACCTTATGCTGGGGAAAGAAGACGCTAAGCGGGATAAAATCCTGATTGACCGGAACGAATGTGAAGCCCTGGTATCTTCCATCAACCATAGCCCTTTGAAGCGCCATGAAGGAAGGGTTATACTCGATAAAAGCAGTGAACGCCTCCCTTTTGAAGAACAGGCATACAATTCCACCCGACTCGCTTCCGCTTTCATGTATCTGCTTTGGGGAGAATACTCCAAACTACTCCCGGATACCGATCAGGGATTTAACATGCTGCAAGGAGCGGGAACGTATACTTCCTAAATGTTAAAAAACCATTTTTCGAGAAAAACAGTTGCAAAAAGGTTTGGGTAATAATCAGATGATTATTATATTTGTATTGTCAGTTAATACAAGTGTGTATGGAAAATAAAAATGAAATTTTGAGAAACATTGTTCAGATGAGAATGGAAACGAAAAGCCTGCTTGAGTACTACAGAGGATTAAGTGAACTAAGTGGTAAAAGCTACGAAAAAGAGATCAATGCTTTGCTTGACAAAATAAATCGTCTGGATAAATTAGAGGAAGAATTAAAAAAATGATTAACAAATCCCTCCTGAAAAGAGGGACATAAAAAATTAATTATGTTGGATAAAGAATTAAGCAATCTGAAGATTGGAAGTAATGATTTTAAATCTGTACTTCAAGGGTTATACGAAAAATATCCGGATAACAAGG
>JAIRZR010000278.1 GCA_031267155.1 Prevotellaceae bacterium
ACGGTCAGCGGCAACCTCCCGCGTCCCGGACAGACGGGCGCAAGAACGATTGTGCTGACGCAAACGCAACGGTTTAATATTGATATGGCGGCATACATGGCTGCCATTCGCGGAGCCGAAAACGTGGATTATTCACGCCGTGTGAAACTGTACGACCTGTACAGTGAAATCATGATGGACGCACACCTTTCGTCTGTTATCAGCAAACGGAAAAGCGCAATACTGTTTACTCCGGTGGTTTTCAAGCGCGACGGAATCCCGGACGACAGTATTAACGAACAGTTGCAGTCGCCCTGGTTTTTGAGATTCCTCTCCGATGTGTGGGATGCGCAGGCTTGGGGATTTTCGCTTTTTCAGTTCTATTTTGACGGGCAGTGGCTCAATTACAATTTGATACTGCGCAAGCACGTCGACCCGGTCAAACGCCTGATAATGCACCGGCAAACGGATATTAACGGCGAGGGATGGGACGGTTTCGCAGACCTTTTATTTGTGGGCAATCCGGACGATTTGGGGACGCTGGCACAGGCAGCACCCTACATTATTTATAAGCGTAATACAATGGCAGACTGGGCACAGTTTTCGGAAATATTCGGGATGCCGGTACGCGAATATACCTACGACGGAAACGACGAAATGGCGCGGCGCCAAATTCTTATGGATGTGGCTAACGACGGTGGGGCGGCAGTGGTTATCCATCCGGAAGGCAGCGGCTTCCAGTTTGTCGAATCGGGGAATAAAACCGGGAGCGCGGAACTGTACGAACGCCTGACTGAACGCTGCAATGCCGAACTCTCAAAACTGTATCTCGGAAACACTTTGACAACGGAGGCGTCCGACACCGGCACGCAGGCATTGGGTACAATCCAGAAGAAAAGCGAAAACCTGATTAACCTCTCCGACCGGAAATATATCCTCAATATCCTGAATTATGAAATGACAGATATTTTCAGCGCATTCGGCATCAATACTGCCGGTGGCAGCTTTGAGTTCGTCGATCCCGAAGAAGTCGATGCGCCGGCAAAAATGGCAATCATCGAAAAACTTCACAATATGGGACTGCCAATTTCGCACGATTATCTGTATCAGCAGTTCGGTATCGAAAAACCGGAAAATTATAATGAGTCAGTCGAAAAACCGGCAGCACACGAACCGAAGCCGGAACAGGAACCGGAACCGGAGAGGAAACGGTTTGTAAACCGGTTATACAGTTTTTTCGTCGACGCCCTCGGCAGGAGGGCAGACAGAAAAGTTTTAAAATGGTAGTCGACAGGACATATTATTCCGCACATCCGTTTGTCAACCGGACGGAGGCAGGTTTTTCTTTCAATGAGGCCGCCATTAAGGATATGCTTCTCCTGCTTTATGAAAAAAAGTTTACTCCGGTAAGGGAAATAGATCGGGGAGTGTGGAGCGAAACCTGGAACGTTTTTAATCACGCCGTTGATGAGGGCTTTGGCATACGGAATTATTCCGACCCGGATTATGAGTTCTACCGGCAAATCCGGCATAATAACGCCGTTTTTTCGGCTTTCCGGACGCACAGGCTGCAGAATGATATTGCGGCTCAACTGCTCGACGGAAATGGCAGTTTAAAGCCGTTTGAACAGATTTTAAACGATGTTCAGGGAATTGCCAGTCATAACGTAAAACAGTGGCTGCAGACGGAATACGATACGGCTGTTTTGCGTGCTCATCAGGCTGCCGACTGGGTACAGTTCCGGGAAGTAAGCGACATCCTGCCAAATCTCCGGTGGCTTCCAACGACAAGCATCACTCCGGATGCATATCATAAACGGTACTGGGAGGCTGAATTGACGCTTCCGCAAAGCCATCCGTTCTGGACGAAACACCGTCCAGGCGACCGGTGGAACTGCAAGTGTATGCTTGAGGCTACCGACGACCCGGTTCACGGCGCACACGTCATCGACGCCGCCGATTACCAGCCGGATAAAGGACTGGACAACAATCCCGGTATTGACGGGAAACTGTTTTCCGACACTCATCCGTATTACGAACATGCGCATCAGGGAGCGGATGAGGCAGTGAAGGAATTTATCGCGGGTTTGGAAAAAAAACTTTAAGAATAATGAAAAAAGACTTTAAGGGCTTTAAGGTCTTTAAGAAAATGGATTGCAGATTATAAAAATATTGGATTATGGAACAGTTATTTAATGATATTCAGAATCATATTGCCGGACACTTTCCGGAATTAAGCCTTGTTGACGAGGATTACGGGCAACTGGAGGCGATTGAAACGGCAGAGGACACTTATCCCGTTACGTTCCCGTGCGCCTTAATTTCGATACCGGAAACGGAATGGGAGAATCTTGGCGGAGGTTCGCAACGCGGCAGGGCTTCGGTAACAGTCCGGCTGGCGATCGACTGTTACGACGATACTCATTACGGCAGCGGCACTTCCGAAAAGGCAGCGGAGCGAAAGGCGTTTGCAACGTCCATCCACCGGCAGTTGCAGGGCTTCAAGTCCGGAACATGTTCGCCTCTCATCCGCCGGAAAAGCAGCGACTACAGCCGCCCGCATGGAATTAAAGTCTATGAAACACTTTACCAGTGTACGGTAAATGATATTGTTTAGAGTTAAAAGTTCGCTAACGCGCGCTGACACTCTTATGTTCAGCCTGCTTAATAATGACAAGCGACTTTATTACCTCTCCATTGGTGCGGATAATGTTAAGGATGCGCTCTTCGGAAATAAAAAACTCGTCCTGCGACAAAATTCTTAGAACCTCGTCGGTACGCAGACGCTTGACCTCCGACCAGAAAACATATCGCCGGCAAAGTGCGTCATCGCGTTTTTTTATTAATTCACTGTTTCTCATAACATATTTTTTTGCAAAGATACTGCATTATTTTTTATTGGAATTTTGGGTTGAGACGTTAAAAGTTTATGTCAGTTTCTGTCGGAAAAATTTGCGTTGTCCCATTGCTGAACGGATGTCGTTTAGTATCCTGTCCTGTTCCCGAATGATTGTCCTGTATTCTTCGAGTTGTTCGGACAGTAAGTCGTTTTGTTTTTTTAGTTTGATGCATCTCCGGATTGCGTTTAATGCTGCCTGACTGTTTGTCTTGACTGCAAAAAGGGCTTTGAGCTCCTGTAAACAGTCGTTGTCATCTTTGGATAAATCCCTGATAAATATCACATTTGCCATTTATGTTGTTTTTTAATCTGATAACAAATGTAGTCATTATTTTTTTTACCGGTTGAATTTATGCAAAATTGTTATCAAAAAAATTTGCCGGAAACGGATATAAGATATGGAATAATAAAAAACGCCGTCCGTGTCCGGCGTTGTTCATTTATATCAAACTAATTTATATCAGGGGAGGAAGCCGCTACACGGAGGCGGCGGGGTATTTCCAATTAAAACAGTTTTTGCTGGACGGTTCTGCGTGCCGGCGTATTGCATCCGGTTTCAAAGCCGTCCCCGAATGCGCGTATGGCAATCTTTGTGCTTTTTACCTTCATATTCCTGATTCTGTGCTGTGCAAGGAAATCGGCGATTTTAACGTCATAACACCTTGCTATTGCAGTTGTGTGCATGACAGACGTCTGCGCCTCTTTCTCCAGCCGGACGCGAAGCCCCGCCACACAGCCAAGAAAAAAGGACTGTGTTTCGGACTTCCTTATTTTACTTTGCCTTACGGCATACCGATAGACGGATTGCAGACAGTTGAACATGTCGATAACGGCAAGGGCGTTTGCTTCCGTGCCAACAATATGCGCCCGCTTTGTGGAGGCATTAAAGATTGCCCGGCAATAGTTAAATTCGCACAGCGTTACCAAAAGAACCCGTTTCCAGATTCTGGCAGCCGGAATGTTTCCGAAAAAATCAATGCCAATGTCCGTACCGGCATCACCGGCAGAAACGTCAAAAATTGACAGGCTGTATTTTTCCAGCAGGCGGGAAATTGCCAGGGTAGCAGTTTCGGCTTCGGCTATGGAGCCGATTTTGGCAGCACTGTCGGCAAGAGCCTGCAGTTTCCGTATTTTTGCAAGGATTTCTTTCATCGTTTTTTCAATTAATTGTAAATCCTCCGGAACCGGCGGCAAAAGAGGCGAATCTTTCAATCTCCTGCAATATTGCATCATCACCTTTAATGGCTCGCCGTACCCGAACATATCCGGCACAGCACGCCGCCATACATTTTGCCTCAAATTCTGTTACACCGTACCCGTCGTTTGACATTGGACTGCCGCAGTTATCCTGCAATACATCATATATGTATTTGCCGGGATCATCGTCGAAAAATCCACAGCCAAGCACATATCCGGCTCCGGTGTGTTCAATAATTTCACGCCAAATCAGCCACGAAAACCGTACGTCGCCCACTTCTCTGTTTTTTGCTGTTAAATCAAACATAATTACTCATTTTTAACTGATTAATAAATTATATCTTTCGTTCAGCCCCGCAAAGG
This sequence comes from Prevotellaceae bacterium, assembly GCA_031267155.1. GTDB lineage: Bacteria > Bacteroidota > Bacteroidia > Bacteroidales > UBA932 > JAIRLF01. The sequence continues at coordinate 4,439 of JAIRZR010000278.1, forward strand.
CGACAGCGTTCGTAATCGTAGTGGCTGTCGCTTCCCGCATGTTTAAATTCATGCTCGCAGATTTCCTGCAGGCCTTCGATACTTTTCTCCAGCACTTTCAACGCTTTGCGTTTGCGCTCGCGTTCCTCAAGGAGGGGAGACAAATCCATTTTCATTTTTTTGCCTCCCGTGCCTTTGAATTTATCTCGTTTGCCAGAGCCGCCACTTGCCGGCGAATCCGCTCAATCTTTTTTGCAGTCCGGGAGTTTTCGTTGATCTCCCAGGCTGTCTTTTTGCCGCTTTCCACTTTGTGGAATAAGGGTTCCATGAAATTAATTCTCTTCATACCAATAATTTTTATATCATTTTTTCTTTAATTTTTAATATTTTCATATTTTTGCAGTCTGAAATACAGTGCCGGGACTGACAGGCACAGTTCCCAACACTTTATTTTGTCAAATCCCATTACCGTTACCTGTTTTTCGCTGTTCCATGTCCTTTATCGTGGATGCCACTGTAAGCCTGTGCACTCCGAGAATGCGGGCTATCACCGATTTGGGTACGTTTTTATCCCGCAGTTTTTGTATTTCGGATTCCTTGCCTGTCAATTTCCTGACTTTGCTCCGTCTCCCTTTCGGGCGTCTGAGTATTACGCCTTCAGCACGTTTTCGCACAAGAACCTCTCTGGTGCGCTGGGAAATGAGATTGCGCTCGATTTCTGCGGAAAGTCCGAAGGCAAAGGCGAGGACTTTGGAACTGATATCGCTTCCGAGCCGGTAACCGTCCTTAATTGTCCAGACCTGAATGTCGCGGTTCATGCACTCGTTGAGGATTCCCATAATCATGAGCAGTGTCCTGCCAAGCCGCGAGAGCTCCGAACAGATAAGGATATCGCCCTTTTTCATCTTTCTAAGAAGTTTGCCGAGTTTTCTCTCCTGAACGTTTTTTGTCCCGGAAACGGTTTCCTCTATCCACCTGTCCACAACCATAGCATTTTTAGCGCAGTAGCTGTTAATTTCAAAACGCTGGTTCTCGACCGTCTGTCTGTCGGTGCTTACACGTATGTATCCGTATATCATTTTTTCTTCAGTTTATATGTGAAAAACCTGTTTAACCTGTCCAAATCGGCGTTTTTATTGGTGAACCTCACCGGAACGCCAAAACGTCCCGGTCGATAGTTCATGCAGTCCCATTCCGGGTTGATTTCCTCCGGACAGTGAGCGCACCTGCGGAATATGCATCCCCCGCAGGTGCCGCCTTCCACGGCAACTACATTGATTGCCGTCCTGCCGATTTTAATGATGTCCACTTTTTCATTCATTGCTTCGCCAATTAAAGGTCTTTAAGGTCTTTAAGACCGTTTAACTCAATTGCACTCATGGAAAGCGGCAGGCTCTGCCACACTCCATGCTCATTCTTAATTGACACGTCAATAAATTTGCAGGTCGGGGATGGACGGTATGCGTCCTTGATGATTCTTATCCCGTCCAGGAACTCCGCGTCACCCATTTTTGCGCCCAGCTTGTCCAGTTCCAATACTTTTGAGGCTTTTAAATTGCCTTTGCGGTCTTTCGACAGCAGTCGCATTACGGTCTCGACCAGAGCCGCCGAATTGTCGTCTTTTGCGAGCGTTTGAAGGAACGTTTTTATTTTCGCTATTCCGGCGTTGACGGTGTTGTCCCAGCCTTCGTTCACCCTGTGTCCGATGGTGATGCTTATCTGCCCGTCATCGCTTGTGAAGGTGTGGCTCTGCTGGCTGTCCCGGATGCCGTAGAGTTCGCTTTTCATGTCAATAACCGTTTCAAATGCGCCAAAGACGCCGTTTTTTGTGTTCAGCATAATGCTGCTGACGTTTTGCAGTTTTTTAACCTGTTCCTTAACTGTTGTGTCCACGAGACTTTTGTAGGTCTCCCGTTCGGCGGCAATGCGGGCTTCATCAGCTTTCCTTTCCGCCTCAAGTTCCATTAACAGAGCCTGTTTCTGCTCTTTTGTCAAATCTTTTAAATCCATTTTCAATTATTTTTAACTTTTTGATTATTCGTTCTTTTGCGCTTGATTATGCGCAGTTTGAGAAGTACGCTGTCGAGTTCGTCTCCGCTTAGCCTGTGAAAAAGTTTGCCGGCAATACGCCTGTTGAGACAGAGTTCGTTTATGCGTTTCCAGTCGGACGTGTCCATTCCCATTATTTGCATCTGATGCAGTACGGAGGAACGCTTACGCTTCAATTCGCCAATGCTTACTGTTTCTTTTTCCATTGCTCTTTCTCCTTTTCAATTTTTTCCCGATAATCTTTAATGTTTTCGAGTATCTCACACAGCACGCGCAGTATATATGCGAGAGTTATATATATGAGACCCAGTAACGCCTCCGTTTTCGCAGCCCATCCGAAAGCGAAGGCAAGAACAATAGATATTGCCAATACAGTCAGATATTTTATTTCCCATGTTCTCATATCTTCCCGTCATCTTTAAATTCGACTTTTCCAAGCGATATTGCCGAAGCGGCAAAATTGCCAAGCAGCAGTACCGACAGCCACCACGGGGCATCTGCCACGCATCCCAGCACGACAAGCGACAATACAAGCCAGTATATCCGCAGTTTATCACTCCATCCGTAGCTTTTGAGACCGATGTCTTCCGTCCAAAATTTTTTATCCATTTTCTTAATTTTAATTCTGTAATTCTGTAATTCTGTAAATTTTTCAAAACATTTCCTTATGTTTTTAATACCGAGCGATCCGTACCGGTTAATTTGGGCAGGCGTCATTCCTGTTATTTTTTTAATATCTTCCATATTCAGCCCTTCCAGATGCTTTAACCGGAATGCGAGATTCTGTTGCGGAGGAAGTCCGCTCGCATGGAACAGCACTCTTTCCACAGTCGCATCCTGTATGGCGTCCTCGTCGTGGCGAATGATTGAGGTCTCCGGAGTATCGCTGCCGTCAGCCAGGTTATTCAGACATTCGGTACCGGTATACGTCCGTGGAATGCTCGCCTTGCCTGTACGTTTCCGACGTAACATTAAATATTCTTTGCGGGCTATGCCACACAGCCATGTCTGAAAAGAAGCGTTTTTTTCAGTATCAAATTTCCGGATGCCCAACCATGCAGCGATAAACGCAGACTGGGCGATTTCCTCCGCGTCATCAAAATTGTCTGTCTGGCGAAATGCATATCCAAATACATAATGCCAAAACCCGTTAAACAGTTCTCCGAAAGCGCGGTCGTCGCCCTGCTGTGCCTGTTTTACCAGCCCGTTTACTTTTTCACGTGTCATCATTCGTTTATGCGTTTTATGCGGTGAATGGATTTTTTTACTCTCCGCAGGTCAAACTGGCGGGATTCGGCGTCGCGTATGACTTCGCCGATTTTAGCTTTTTCGGCTATTCCGTTGGCGGTGCAAACGGAATGCACGTCGGCGGCGGTTGTTGCATCGAGATCATAGAATTTGCCAACTCTGCTGGCAAGTTCCTTGTAGCCTTTTTTGTTGTAGCGCAGCCCGATATCCATGCGGCGTTTAATGTAGTCGGTCGACAGGAAAATAATGCCGCATTTGCCTTCTATTTTGTTGTATAACTGAATAAAATAGTGAAGCAGTACATCGTTCAGCTTGTCGGCTTCGTCGAAGACAAGCAGGGGGGATTCCATTTGAATCAGTTCGGCAATGATCAAGTCCCAAAGCTCGCGAAGTGCGCGGGTATCGGCTTTTATCCCGACAATACGGGCTAATTCACGGATGAAATCGCCCTTTTTCATGTCCTCGTCGCACGCTAAATAGAAGACTTCGCGACGCTCTTTTGCGTAGAGCTGTGCAACTGTTGTTTTGCCGCTTCCGGCTTCGCCGACGATCCATGTAACGTTGCGCCACTTCTGTGCATCGTCCATTGTGTATTGAATTTCCCGAAACGTGTTTGTTTCGGCGATTTGCTAGCCGCCCGGCGAAGGAATGCCAACAACCTGGGAGGCAATATTCCGAAACATTTCGTCGCTGACTGTTTCGTATTTGCCGTTCAAAACCGTCGATACGGTTCCGGGGCTGACGCCCTTTAAACTCTCCGCAGCCTTGTTCTGACTGCGATACCTGCCGCAATACGCGCGTAAACCGTCGCGGACTGCATCTTTTTCCTTTTGTGTTAAATTATTCATTTTTATTTATTATATATTTAATATTTTACAGTTTGTTTGCCGCTTTTTTTGTGTCAAAATCCGTTTCCTCCTCCAGCTCGTCGTAAGTGGTGAGACTGATTACCTTATCCACTCGCGCGGTTTGATATTCTTCCGGATTGCGGCTGTATTTTTTTGTGCGCCGTTCGCACTGGCGCTGGAGCTCGTCCCGCTTCGCCGCGGGGATATTGAGTTTCGGACTGCGCAGTCCGTTCTGCTCCGGTGCAACGCCGTGTTCCGCTTCAATCGTTCTTGCGGCAATTTGCCGTTCCATGCGGTCGTTTAAATTTGCCTCCCGTTCCCGACGGATGATCAGGTCTTCGCCATCTTCCTGTTCCTGTTTTGCACGGTGTATTTTCATGTACGGTTCGGCGACACGTTCAAAGCGCAGTTCTCCGGCGTCGTCTTTCCGGTAAAGACGTACGCTTGTCATATCGTAGGGGTCGTATTTGGTATAAAACCGCTGAAGCGTATGTGCGCGTCTCCATTCATGGTCGGGTACTCCCGGAGAGGAAAAGACTTCGTATCTGTATTTATTGCCTTTAACTGTGATTTCTATTCCCTGCGATGTGAATGTGCACGGCTCGCCAGTAATGAGCCAGAATATTTCGACCATGTCGGATGGTGAAACTTCCGGTGTTTTCGGGTTTTTACTGTTGCGATACATTTCAATGCGGGGGATTCCGGTAGCGGGATGCGCGGATTCGTTCCACTGCTTCCGTGCCTCGGAGTATGCGTTTTTTAATTCGGTGAGAGTATAGAGTTTGTCCTTATTTTCGTTAATAAATTCCAGGTTCGGGCGGGACGACATTTTTTTGGATGTAATGTTCTGACCGGTAAACCGCCAGTCCTGATGAAGGATGTTTGCCTGAAAACGCCCGAATGCGGATTCTATTGTTTTTGATTCGGGATTGTGCGGGGAGGTTGGTCGGTGTATATGACATATTTGCTTAAACAGGCCTTGCGAATCGACTTTTTTATGACCTCCCTGGTTGTCGTGAACGATTTCGTAGGGCTTGTGCAGGGCTGTCTGTATCGCCATTCTGTATGCGTGGTACTGTGCCTCGTGGTCTTCGGTGTCGGAGATGAAATATCCGAGCAGGACTTCGCTGTATGCATCCATTACTTCGTACACCATTTTTGTGCGCATTTTGCCGTCGTCATCGCGATAGTAGAGATTGAGTCTGGTCCCGTCGCCGTACCATAATGCATCGCGCAGTTTTGGCAGTTCGGTCTGATGACGGCGGCTGTAGCGCTGTGCGGATTTGAGTTCGCCGTGAACGGCGTCGTACCACAGCGGCTCAATGCGCGGCTGGTTGAGAAACTGTTTCAGTGAACGGATTGATTTCAACTGTTCCCATCCCTTTTCGGCTGCTGTTGAATTGAATTTGTTAAATATTTGCCAGTCGGTATAAACGGGAGTGCGCGAGCGTTTGAGGGCAATAATCTGTTGAGACGCTTCGGCAGTAATTTTCAGTGTGTTTCTGTTGCCTACCTTGCCGGATATCAGCGCGTCAAAGCCGGATGACTGATATTGACGCACTTTGTCCTCAAGCCGGTTGAGCGAATGCGGCAGGGTGTGCCCGACAGTTCCCCGGTTAGCCTCCAGTATTGCAAGGGCGGTTTTCCTGTCGCCGGTTGCAAAGTATTTGACCAGCTCGTGTATGACCGA
>JAIRZR010000318.1 GCA_031267155.1 Prevotellaceae bacterium
GTATTCTGGATTGCTTCGCTTCGCTCGCAATGACGACGTGATTGACTTTTTGGACATCCCCCTACTACGTCGCGGCGATGATTGCCGCAGCCAACAATACTGGTAATATCACATGGTCGATGTCTTATTCTTTAATTCTAATTAATCCTGCCTTGCATCGCAAAATTCGAATTCAGAATTCAAAATTCAGAATTATATACCAGATTATGTCTTTAACAACCGTTTTGTTAAGACTGACAAAGCAAATATTAACACTAACAAAGGCGTTGTAAGCGTTAACATTTACTTTGTATCCGCTGACAATGGCTTTGTCAGCGTAAACATTTATTTTGTATTCGTTAACAATGGCCTTGTCAGCGCAAATATTTGCTTTGTATCTCTTAACAATGGCGTTGTCAGTGTTGATATTTGCTTTGTTAGTCTTAACAATTGCTTCGTAAGTCTTAACATTTGCGTTGCAGCTGTCGACATTGGCCTTGTAACTTTTATTTTTGAAGTGATTTTTTCAGTTTCGGACAGGGCGATAACTTCGCATCCATTAACATGTATAACGGAGATAGCATACCTTTTATAACACCACCAATTTTTCATTCACAATACAAATCAAGAAAGATTCTCAACTTTCAAACTGCCTGTTTTTTTATATCTTGCGGCATGTGTGATTTTTTTAAGCAAAAGTGTGGCATACAGTACTCTGTACAGGGTGTAATGCATCTCCTCATATAGATATTAAAACAAAGAAAAATTGGAGATAACAGTTTTATTTGTACTTTTGTACTTTAAAGGTAAAAAAAAGTGTATGGGTACAAATTTTTTCTATGATAAATTGGGATATGAATTAATCGATTCGTCCCTGATAACTGCTTCTTATCCTGAATATCACGGATTGGAAAGAATCGGAATAGACAAGGTCTATTTTTCAGGAGATTGTCCTGCAATGCTGTTTAAGGAAGTCGATTCTTTCGACGAACAGGAACTGAGAGAAATTGCTGAAATCCAGAAAAAAGTCTGGAATTACAGGAAAGTGATGCTGCTGTCCGCCGTTTCGGAAATGGAGATAAGGATATACAATTGCTATGAAAAACCGGTATATCCGCTTCCCATTACTGTCATTGGTCCCGAACTTGCGCCGTACGAGATTTTCAGGGCGCACAGGAACGAGAAGACCGGAATGGCGATATTGGACGAACTGTTCTCCCAAATCGGCGTCGATTGCGGACTGATATGGACAAGCGAACACAATGTCCGCGAAAAAGTGAATATCCAGAGAAAGATAGACAATTATCTGCTGCAGAGTCTCCTAAAAACAGCCAGAGCACTCAGTCAGGACATAGAAAATAAGGAAATTATACACGCTTTGCTGCTGCGTTCGCTGTTTATCCTGCATCTCGAAGACAGGGGCGCAGCAGGGGAAGCCGGAATTTACGGACAGATAAGGGAAGGCGCCCAAAGCTACTTCGACATTCTGGACAGTGTCGGGGATACCTATAAACTGTTCGGTAAACTGCACGAGCATTTCGAAAACATATTTCCACTGATCGAAGGCGAAGAAAATTCCGTTACTGATGAGCATTTAAAGAAAATCCGCGACTGTTTTGCCGGCGGATATATGTCGGACAGCCATATTTCGCCCGGAGAATGGCGCATTTTCGACTTCAACTTCATTCAGGTGGAATTGTTGAGCGAAGTTTACGAAAGTTTTCTGGGAGAATTTGAAAACGGGAACTCAAAGGGACAGTTTTATACCCCATATCCAATGGTTGAACTGATGTTAAACGACAAGCTGCCAGCTAAAAACGAAACGGATTATGCTGTCAGGATCCTGGATATTTCATGCAGTTCGGGCATCTTTTTAGTCGAAAGCTATAAACGACTGATTCAGCGCTGGAAAAATGCAAATCCGAACGGGACTGTTTCTTTTGAAACATTGCGGGACATTCTGCTTGACAATATCTTCGGCATCGAAATAGATCCCCTGGCGATTAAAATTGCAGCGTTCAATCTGTATATGGTATTGATCGAACAGCTGGATTCCAAAACGCTATGGACAGAAAAGGGATACCGGCTGCCATGCCTGATCAACAATCCCGGCGAACCTCCTGCCGTTCAGGGAAAAAACCTGTGGTGCGGAGATGCCATCGGGGAAATTGACGCCGATAATTTCGAAAAGGCAGACCTGCTTATTGGAAATCCTCCTTTCGGGACAGACGGAATCAGTCCGGCAATCAGAAACTATCTGGACGAACGCAGATACGCTCAGGAAAAAGTCCTTGCATTTCTTGACAGGGCAGTCCAGTTTGTGAAGGACGGTGGGGAAACAGCCATGATATTCAATACAAAAATCCTGACCAACACGAACAAAAACTACAGGAATTTCAGGAAATGGCTGTTCAATAAAACCTGTGTCGAAAGGGTTTACAATCTCTCCATTTTCAAGAAGGCAAGAAAAAATTTCGGAGGGCAGCTGTTTCATTCGGCGACGGTTCCGGTCAGTATAGTTTATTATCGGAAATCACTCCCCGAACAAATTTCGGACACTATCGAATATTACGCTCCAAAAACGTATGTCAGGTCGAACATTGTGGACAGCCTGATCATCGACGACGATGTAAAACTCCTGTCGCGCAGCGAATGTCAAAAACCGGGTACAAAAATCTGGAAAATTGCGATGTGGGGTAATTTCCATGATTTCTCACTGCTCGCCTGGCTGAACTGCAGATCCGAAACCGACCTGAAATCCTATTTCAAACAGAATAAGTGGATTCATGCCACCGGATTGAACGGCGACAGCAAGCACAGGGATTTTGTGCCAAGCCCGATTGTTGAAACAAAAGCGATAGGCAAATATTATACCCCGGACGCCGCCGCCATTCCCAACAGCAGACACTACAGGAAAATCGATGAACGCCTGTTTCAGCCTCCCTTCATTGTTGTCGAAAAGGGGCAGAAAGGCAAGCAGATAGCTGCCTCGTACATAGATTATCCCGCATATTTCAAAAGCGGCGTTTTCATCATGAACAACAGCGATGATTCCTCCCGGGATATCAAGAAGATTCTGGTTTCCCTTTTAAACTCCGATCTGGTTTCGTACTACCTGTTTCTTTCGAGTTCTTCGTGGGGCATCGAACGCGGACAGGTATTTTTTAACGAATATCTGGAACTCCCTGTATTTTCATACGAAGCTAAGGATATGTATTACATTGTAAGGATATTTGACGAACTGACCGAAGAACTGAAACACGATTTAGCCAGTCCCGAAGCTGTCAGGCAAAAAGAGAGGGAAATAAACCGCAAGCTGGAAAGTGTAATCGGATTGACGGAAAAGGAACAGATACTGGTTCAGGACATGCTGAATTTCAGTCTTGACTTATTCGAAAAAGGCGAAAATTCGATCGGCTTCAAACGGACTTCGAAAGACGAAAACAGGGCTTATGCCGATATGATCTGCGACGAAATAAACAGTTCGCTGAAACATTCGATGGTTAAAGTCTGCGCCACAATCTATGAAGTTCAAGCGCAGGATCCTCTCAATCTGGTTGTACTCTCATTCAGTAACAAAGAAAGGAAAACCGTCGTCAAAGGCGCGCGCGAATTGAACAGTGTCTTGAAAATGATAAATGACTACTCGCTATGGCAAAAAGGACAAAGCATCTACGTGAAAAAACAGTACAGATACTATGACGACAATACCATATACCTGATAAAGCCCAACCAGAAACGTTTCTGGACACGCTCGCAGGCAATGGAGGATGCAACATCGCTCGCCGACGAAGTTACGAATATGAAAGATCAGGTGAATATATAGCAAATCAGTGTCTGCCATTGGGGATTTGAAATACACCCCCAAAAACGGCGAAATATTATTTTGAGGTGCTATGGACATATTTTATTAAGTTGAGTAGCATTATTTAACGTTAAAAACAAAAGCGTCTATCTCCCGTTACAAGGCTTTCATGCAATAGCAAACACAATCTCGGTGTAGTCTGGAGACGTCTGGTGACTACGCCGAGCTTGTGTTTGCTATTGATATTCTGGAGTGTCTTATGCCCAAAAAAAACCTGTTTCCAATAATTTTTTCCGCAATAGCGCCTCAAAATAATATTTCGCCTAATTTAGCCCGCGCGTGGTTTAAAACATCCTTTTATTAAAAAATTACTAAATTTGCATCCGAAAAAAGTGTTTTTGAATATGATAAAGGCAATTGTAAATATATGGAAATGTTGATAATTGTCGATTTTAATATAGTATCTCCATAATGAATGAAGTCAAAAAAATAATTCTTCTTGGTTCGGGAGCGCTGAAAATAGGCGAGGCGGGGGAATTTGATTATTCCGGTTCGCAGGCTTTAAAAGCCATGCGTGAAGAAGGGATCGAAACAATCCTGATCAACCCGAACATCGCAACAGTGCAAACGACCGAAAACGTTGCCGATAATATTTATTTCCTGCCTGTTACGCCCTATTTTGTAGAGAAGGTCATTGAGAAGGAGCGCCCTCAGGGAATCTTACTGGCTTTTGGCGGACAGACAGCCCTGAACTGCGGGGTCAAACTGCAGCAGCTTGGCGTACTTGACAAATACAGTGTCAAAGTACTGGGCACGCCGGTACAGGCGATAATAGAAACCGAAGACAGGGAACTGTTTGTCAGGAAGCTGGACGAAATAGACATAAAAACCATACGGAGCCACGCAGTCGGTTCGGTGAAGGAAGCCCTCGAAGCGGCGGAAGAACTTGCCTATCCCATCATAGTCAGAGCGGCATACGCGCTGGGCGGGCTGGGCAGCGGATTCTGCAACAATGCGGACGAACTGGTCAGGCTCGCCGAAAAAGCCCTTACATATTCAAGCCAGCTGCTGATAGAAAAATCCCTTAAAGGATGGAAGGAAATTGAATATGAGGTAGTAAGAGACAGGTACGACAACTGCATAACCGTGTGCAATATGGAAAATTTCGACCCGCTTGGAATACACACGGGCGAAAGCATAGTCGTGGCGCCTTCGCAGACACTGAGCAACAGGGAGTACCATAAACTTCGCGAACTTGCAATCAAAATCATCAGGCACATCGGGATAGTAGGCGAATGCAATGTGCAGTATGCGCTTGACCCCGATTCGGAGGATTACCGTGTCATTGAGGTAAATGCGCGGCTTTCGCGTTCGTCGGCGCTTGCGTCGAAGGCTACCGGTTATCCCCTGGCTTTCGTTGCCGCCAAACTTGCGCTGGGGTACGGGCTTTTCGATCTGGAAAATTCCGTAACGAAAACCACTCCAGCCTTTTTCGAGCCGGCGCTGGACTATGTCGTCTGCAAAATTCCGCGCTGGGATTTAAGCAAGTTTCACGGAGTGTCGCACAAGCTGGGCAGCAGCATGAAAAGCGTGGGCGAAGTGATGGCGATAGGCCGGACTTTCGAAGAGGCTATACAGAAGGGCTTGAGGATGATAGGACAGGGGATGCACGGTTTTGTCGCAAACAGGAAAATCTCGTCCGACAATCTCGAAAAAGCTCTGTCGGAACCTACCGATAAACGCATATTCTATATCGCACAGGCTCTCGAAGAAGGTTTAAGCGTGGCTAAAATACACGAACTTACCAGGATAGACAGGTGGTTTCTCGAAAAACTTCACAAGATAATCAGCCTTTCGCATGAGCTGGCGAAGCATGACAGTCTGGACGCCGTCTCCGATGCACTGCTGCTTGAAGCAAAAGTATTGGGGTTCAGTGATTTTCAGTTGTCGCGGCTTATCTTTGACGACGACAGCGAAGAACAGCTGCAGGAAGTGCGGGAAATACGGAAATCGAGAGGCATCGTTCCGTACGTCAAGCAGATAGACACGCTTGCAGCCGAATATCCCGCGCAGACAAACTACCTTTACCTGACATACAGCGGCATTGCCCACGACATCGATTTTGCGGCGGACAGCATGTCTGTAATAGTGCTCGGTTCCGGAGCTTACAGGATAGGAAGCAGCGTCGAATTTGACTGGTGCAGTGTGAACGCTCTGCAAACCATACGCAACAGCGGCTACAGGGGAATCATGATCAACTATAACCCCGAAACCGTCAGCACCGACTACGACATGTGCGACCGCCTGTATTTTGACGAATTGAGCTACGAAAGGGTAATGGATATTGTGGATCTGGAAAAGCCTTACGGCACAGTGATATCCATGGGCGGGCAGATTCCGAACAACCTCGCAGTACGCCTGGACGATGCGGGCGTAAGTCTGCTCGGAACATCCGCCAAATCAATCGACAGAGCCGAAGACAGGCATAAGTTCTCGTCCATGCTCGACGAACTGAATATCGACCAGCCAAGATGGAAGGAACTGACTACTCTGGATGAACTGCACCGGTTTATCGAAACAGTGGGATTTCCCGTGCTGGTACGTCCTTCATACGTACTTTCGGGCGCGGCAATGAACGTGTGCTCGAACGAGACCGAACTGGAGCAGTTTCTTGATCTTGCGGCGGAAGTGTCGAAAAAGCACCCTGTTGTCGTTTCCGAATTTATTGTCGATGCAAAGGAAATAGAGATGGACGCCGTTGCAGACAGCGGAGACATAACAGCTTATGCCATATCGGAGCATGTGGAGTTTGCAGGGGTACATTCGGGCGACGCCACCATACAGTTCCCTCCGCAGAAGATTTACATAGAGACTGTCCGCAGGATTAAGCGCATATCGCGCAAAATCGCAAAAGCCCTGAATATCACCGGACCTTTCAATATCCAGTATCTTGCAAAAGACAATGATATCAAGGTTATTGAATGTAACCTGCGGGCGTCGCGCAGTTTCCCGTTTGTCTCGAAAGTGCTTAAACTCAATCTCATTGAGCTTGCAACAAAGATAATGCTGGATATAAAGGTCGAAAAGCCCGAAAAGTCGGCCTTCGATCTTGATTATGTGGGGATAAAGGCGTCCCAGTTTTCGTTTTCGCGACTGCAGAATGCCGACCCCGTTCTGGGCGTCGACATGGCTTCGACGGGCGAGGTGGGCTGCATAGGCGACGATTTCTACGAGGCGCTCTTAAACTCGATGCTGTCTTCCGGATATTCAATTCCCAGGAAGAACATCATGCTGTCCACCGGACCGGCAAAGACCAAGCCCGAACTGCTCGAATGTGCCAGGAAACTGGCGCAGAGGGGATATACGATTTATGCCACGGGCGGGACAAACCGCTTCCTGGCAGACAACGGAGTGCCTTCGATACAGGTGCACTGGCCCGACGAGGATAAGCATCCCAATGCCCTGGATCTCCTGAAGGAAAAACAGATAGACCTGGTTATCAACATCCCGAAAAACCTGACGCAGGGAGAGCTGAGAAACGACTACACGATAAGGAGAAGCGCGATAGACTACAATATCCCGCTGATAACCAACGCCCGCCTGGCTTCGGCGTTTATCAATTCGTTTATCAAATACAGTATCGACGATATCAAGATTAAAAGCTGGAAAGAATATGAATAATAATGGTTTTAACATAATAATGGTTTATAAATGAAAACAATACCTGAAGATTGGGGTAAACTGCCGTTTGCATATTATCCCACTGATTACAATGTCCGCTGCACATATCGCGACGGAAAATGGGGAGTAGTAGAAATATCCTCGTCGGAACATATTGTCCTGCATATCAGCGCTTCGTCCCTGCATTACGGACAGGAAGCCTTCGAGGGCCTGAAAGCGTTCCGCGGACAGGACGGCAAGGTCAGGATATTCCGCTGGCAAAATAACTGGGAGCGGATGAACCTGTCCGCGAGAGGAATACTCATGCCCGAAGTCCCGAAGGAGATTTTCGAAGAGGCGGTAAGAAAGGTTGTAAGCCTGAATCAGGAATTTATTCCTCCGTACGGCACAGGCGCTTCGCTGTATATCCGCCCGCTGATGATCGGTACCGGCGCCAGGCTTGGCGTTGCTCCTGCCGACGAATATCTGCTGCTGATGTTTGTGGCGCCCGTGGGACCGTATTTTCCGACAGGCTTTAAATGCGTGGATGTAAAGGTGGTGCGCGACGTGGACAGAGCGGCGACTTTGGGCACGGGACGCTATAAGGTCGGCGGAAATTATGCCGCTTCTCTCGCTTCGGGCGAACAGGCTCATGACGAAGGATTTAAAATGGTGCTGTATCTTGACGCCAAAGAAAAGAAATATATCGACGAATGCGGTCCGGCAAATTTCTTCGGGATAAAAAATAATACATACGTTACGCCCGATTCGTCTTCCATCCTTCAGTCGATAACCAATTTGAGCGTGTGTACTTTAGCAGAAGAAATGGGTCTGAAGGTCGAACGCAGGAAGGTGCCCGTCGAAGAACTGGCAGAGTTCGAGGAAACTGGCGCATGTGGAACCGCCGCGGTAATCACACCCATCAAAAGCATTCAGGACAGGGAAGCCGGCAAAATATATACCTACAGCGACGAACCGGGAAAATGGAGCGTGAAACTGTACAGAAAACTTCAGGCAATCCAGCTCGGCGACGAGGAAGATAAGTATGGCTGGGTAACTGTATTAGTTAAGAACTAAGAACTAAAAACTAAAAGTTGGCTGACGCGAACAGAGTTGCGTCAGCTAACTCTTAGTTCTTAACTCTAAAAGCGGGTTATTCACATTCAATCCTTCGGATTGTGTCGACACATATACTGTGAAAGGCCTTCGGGCTGTGGACAACGACACTTTAAAACAAAGTTTGTCGAAATTTTGCGATATGATTTTCATAAAATATTATCTATGAGATATAATATGCTATACATGTCAGGAGTTCTGAATAATAAACAAACAAGTTATTGTTTTGTGGGGGCATGCAGATGACACAGATTTTTACTGATCTACACAGATTATCTGCGAAAATCTCTTAAATCTGTGCCATTTGCATGCCAATATTTTGCTTTTCTCAAAAAACGTGTAATTTTGTGCAAAAATTGAACAAATGGACAGGCGTAAATTTATTCATACAGGAGTTGCCGGACTTGCCGGCTTGACTATTATAGGATCGGATTTAAGTTGTGGAATACCTTCGGGATCCGTTGATAAAGTAAAACTTGGAAAAAGCGGGCTTCGTGTTTCCCGTATTGCAATGGGAACCGGTACTGTGGGTTATGGAAAAGCCTCGAATCAAACCCGGCTTGGCATGGAAAAGTTTGTTAATCTGGCGCATCATGCTTACGAAAAAGGAATCACGTTCTACGATATGGCAGACGGCTACGGTTCGCAGCCTTTTGTTGGCGAAGCAATAAAGACTCTCCCGCGCGACAAAATCACGCTGATGACAAAGATATGGACGCAGCCGGACGGTTCCGAAAACATGGGTAATGTACGTGAAACCATCGACCGCTGCAGAAAGGAAGCCAATACGGATTATTTCGATATACTGCTAATGCACTGTATTATGCAAGGCGACTGGCACAAAACGCGCAGGCATTATATGGATGCGTTTTCCAGAGCCAAACAGGACGGTCTGGTCAGGGCGGTCGGCGTGTCGTGCCATAACATTGACGCACTCGCCGAAGCCGCCGTAAATCCGTGGGTGGATGTTGTTTTAGCCCGCGTTAACCCTTTCGGCACACACATGGACGCCCCGCCCGAAACTGTGAAGGAAATTCTCCGCAAAGCAAAGGAAAACGGCAAGGGCGTCACAGGCATGAAAATATTCGGAGAAGGAAAGCATATTTCCGAAAATGAACGTGAACAATCTATTAATTTTGTTGTTACGCAGGGCAATGTTCACTGTGTAACACTCGGTTTGGAATCGGAATCTCAATTGGACGACGCGGTTGAGCGCGTCATGCGTAATATAAAAGGATAATAAACAGTTATGAAGGAAGAAATCATTATAGCAGGATTTGGCGGACAGGGAGTACTGTCCATGGGTAAAATATTGGCATACTCGGGAATTATGCAGGGTCAGGAAGTTACATGGATGCCAGCTTACGGCCCGGAAATGAGGGGAGGAACAGCCAATGTAACAGTGATATTGAGCGACGACGCCATCAGTTCCCCGATAGTCGGCAGTTATGACACGGCCATAATCCTGAACCAGCAGTCTATGGCAAAATTTGAAAAAACGGTCAAACCCGGAGGATTACTGCTGTACGACCCCAACGGCATAACAATGCCGCCGACCCGCAGGGATATAGAAATATACACGGTGGAAGCCGCTGCAGAAGCATCAAAACTGAACAATTCACGCTTTTTCAACATGATTGTGCTTGGCGGATTTCTCAAAATCAAACCTGTAGTCAAGGATGAAAATGTGATTGCAGGATTAAGGAAATCCTTACCCGAAAGACATCATAAATTGATACCCTTCAATGAAAAAGCTATTGAACGGGGAAAGGAAATAGTGCAGAAAATCGTTTAAGGGACGTGAAATAAATAAGGTGTAACAGTTTCATGATACTGTGACCATAATGCGCATTACGAAATTGCCCGTAGGGCATTAATATCAATAGAAAACCGTTTACCTCCAGCCACAAGCCTTTTAAGGCTTGCACGCGATGGCAAATGACGGAATATGTATAATATAGTATCAATTTATGTTAAATTTAAATTTTTAAAATCATGGTAAAGCAGAAAGGTAATGTAGTAACCCACGGATTGAGTGGGAAGATTGGCGATTTACTGGTATTTCGTCAAAGAGACGGTCAGACTATTGTGTCTAAAATCCCGGAACAGCAGAAAAATGCTTCGGAAAAACAGGTGGAACTTCGAAAACGGTTTCAGCAGGCAACTGTTTATGCAAAAATCGCTGCCAGCACCCCCGGCGTGAAAGAACTCTACGCGGAAGCGGCAAAAAAACGCAGGGGTATGACAGCATACAGTGTAGCTGTCGCCGATTACTTCAACGCTCCGGACATTGATAATGTCGATCTGTCGGAATACGCAGGCGCTGAAGGAGATGAAATCCGAATTATTGCTTCCGACGACTTTGCTGTCAAGTCGGTGCATGTGCAGATCAGCAATGCCGACGGCTATACGATTGAAGAGGGATATGCGGTAAACAGTATCGGCGACCTTTGGATATACACCGCTACAGCAAACAACGAAAGTCCGGATGGCTGTAAAATTGTTGTCTCCGCTTCCGATATGCCGGGTAATGTCACGAGTAAATTAATTGAAAATTGAAAATTTCGCGATGCAAACCAATGTCGGAATCAGGGTTTACAGAAGTTGAAAAATCTGTCCGAAACAGTGCAAAAAAATGGAGCATATAGAAAAGCATATAGAAATAGAGCATATAGAAAGCATATAGGATACATATAAGATAGATATAGGATAGCATATAGAATAGAGTTAAGAACCAAGAGTTTCGCAATGCAAGGCAAAAAATCACAGTTCAGACAGTTGCCGGCGCAAGCAATAACTCAAAATTCAAAATTCAAAATTTAGAAAGAGTATGTTTTATGCAAGGATTAATAAG
>JAIRZR010000478.1 GCA_031267155.1 Prevotellaceae bacterium
TATTTACCCCATTTTTTTACTCTTTTTTTTATTTTGCTTATCCCGAACTCAGGTTATACAATGGTAAAAACTCAGAGCGAATATGATGAAAAACTCATACAGACAAATGAACCGGAATTCCTGAGAAAAAAATTGAAAAGTGTCAAAAAATATGTCGAGAAAATTGAAGAACAAATTAAAATACATGAAAATTTAGCAAATATCCAATTGACTTGATATGAATTAATTGGACAGGAGTTATATAAAAGGGATTAATATTGGCAGAAATCAATAAAAGCGATAATCAATAATCAATCAGTTCTATAGCTTTTTCGAGTAATTCGTCCCGTTTTTCGACTGTTCCTTTTATCGTTGGACGAATTTCAATATCCGGTGCTACGCTTGCCCGTTGAGTTAATGTTCCATCCGGCTTATATATGCCGAAATTACTCATTTGCGACATCAAGCCTCCGGGAAGATGAATCTCAAGCATATCTTCGGAACCGGGTGTTGCCGAGCCTATGATCGTAACGTTTGGAATCGCGCCGAATGCCATAGCGACATACTCGCTCCTGTTACGGGTGGTTTCGTCCACAATGACAATGAGTTTGCCTTTGTAGTAATTCGTATCGCTCTTCAGTTTCGGAATACTGAAGGTTGAGGATATTGAAAATTCTCCCGGATTTATAGGGCTGCCCGCAGCAATTTTCACAAAATCCGTGCTTCGGGGAACGAAATTTGCCAGAAACCTGAAAAGAACAAGAAAATCAAGTGATAACCTCATGTCAACAATCAGGCCCCTGGTATTCCTTACCTGCTCCCATATTGTCGAAAAATCCTTACTGTCGGGGATTAATCCCGGATCCAGCCATGCAATATCGTCTCTTAAAAATATAAGACAGGTATCCGGTCTGTTTCTGTTGTAAATAAGCCTGTCATACGGATACGTTTTTAATTTTGCCGTTTTCAATTCGTTACGGAAAACATCAACTGTGATAAGCGAATCGTTGCTTCTCAACAGGTCAAAAGCAATGTTCCGGAGTTTGACAGGATAATTTGCTCCCGGCGTTATTTTCAGTCTCTCCTTAACAATATTTTCGACAGGATTACTGTTTATTGACAGGATTATATCGCCGGTTTGAAGTCCTGTTTCCGGCATTGTGTTTTTCTTTGATGATTCATCCTGCAAAAAACCGGTAACAACAGCCCTGTCTTCAATAAACCGGATTTCTACCGGAGCCTGATTCATTCCCAAATATCTGTTTAATATTTCAGGCACAAGCCATTCGCCGTCCGACTTTCCGGAATACTCCCGAACATTCGACTTTTTGGAATACTCCCATACGTATGCATTTGTATCATGAATTTCAGAAACCAGTTTCAAGACAGAAAACAAATACTCTGTTTCATCATTTGCATTAACAAATTGAGGAATAAATTCTTCCAGTACATTCTTCCAGTCTTTTCCGATCAGGTTTTTATACGGATAATAATACTGTACAACATTCCAGTAGCGGAATAATGTCAAAAGACGGAAACCGGCGTCGGGATATTTCATCAGCGGATATTTGTTTTCATGTTCCATAACGTATTTGCGAAGCGCGAAATCCGTTAAATAGTAATGTTTCCTTATCCTTTGTGCGTCCTGTATTTTTAACAGTTCGGCAAGTAATTTTTTCGACAGACTGCTTTCATTAATCCAGCTTAAATCAGGTTTGATTTTGATACCGGCGCTGTCTCTTGCAGGCTGAAGACTGAGCAGACGTTTTTTGCTGTAAAACAGTTTTTGAAACCAGTTGACATTATTTTGCGGAACTTTACCGAACCCGGCTATCCATTTCGTGAAAATTTTATCTCTTTCCTTTTTTGATGATGCGTTCAGGATCTTCGGCAAAATCCTGAACAGTTCACCGTCCATATTATACTCGCCTTTAGCGACATTTGGATGATAATATTTCAGAAATCCCCATATCAGTCCCAATGTTTTGAGATTCTCCATATTCCTGTCATTGAGTGGGATTGACGGAATCCGTGAACCGGAATCAAATTCGATATCCGCCTGCGCCGGATATTCTGTTTTATAAGATTGCGTTTTGCTTATATCTTTTCCGTCAATCTTTATTTTCAGATTGTCGAGCCATATTTGTCCTTTGCCTTTCAACAATACTCCAAGCATAATTTTATTTGCCTTTGAAGGATTCAGTTTCGAAGTCACTTCATATTTTGTCCAGTCGGTTTCCGTTATATCCTGTTTTTTTGACTCTTCAGGAATTAGAGTGGTCGGAGAGATTACACTAATCAATAATCCGGCTTTGTCGCTTGCATTTTCGGTTTTTACATAAGCCGACAGACTGATTTTTCGACCTCTGTAGTAATCAGGAAGATGATAATACAATATTCCATCACTGTCATAATTAAACGACAAAGAATATTTGCCGCTTATCCGGGTAACAGAATCAGCAGTAATTTTGT
This sequence comes from Prevotellaceae bacterium, assembly GCA_031267155.1. GTDB lineage: Bacteria > Bacteroidota > Bacteroidia > Bacteroidales > UBA932 > JAIRLF01. Next base: position 2,452 of record JAIRZR010000478.1, read on the forward strand.
ACTCTGATGACGAGCTTCTCCATCCGGCCGGTCTTCGCATTTCAATTTTCTCGAAATCAAGATTATTATCCGATTTTTCTATTTGCTGGATTCGACAAGCTGCTAAACTTGACAAAAACAGTATTAAAATGACATTCAAAATATTTACTTTGTACTGTTTCGTCTTCATCGAAAAACCCTTTATCGCGAGTCTGCCTGCATTAACCGCACTTGCATACTGTTTTTGCGGAACTGTAGTACCCGAAGAATTGCCTCTTTTTACTGCTTTGAACTTCATACAATTACATGTTTTATGAGTTAATACTGATTTTACTGCTCAATCCATTTTCATTTTCTCTTAGATAGCGATAAATTTTCTCCTTACGAAAATAAATTTTCTCCCTGCGAAAATAAATTTTCTCCCTTATGAAAATAAATTTTCTCCCTGCGAAAATAAATTTTCTTCCTTATGAAAAATTTTCCTGCGTCTCAGATAGAAATTCCTCCGCT
>JAIRZR010000497.1 GCA_031267155.1 Prevotellaceae bacterium
ATGTTCATAATCATTCGGCAAATATAATTCAAATGCCTCAACAAAAACATCCATCCGTTCCGAAAATTCTTTATCCGGCACATTCTTTTCCACATAATCTGTAAATTGCTTTCCGTTAAAATCCGGAGATACTGTTTTTATTTTATCCGCCAGTAATTTTGCACAATCGCCGTTATAATAATCCTTAAATTTCATAAATCCTGCTTTACCGTATTCCGTATCATGTTCTTTAATTTTTTACGGGGCAAAGGTAAGCAAAATAATCATTCGCATGATAGCCCGAAAGGTGGGCTGTCAAAAATGTTATATTCGTTAAAAAGTAATTGCACTCCATTTTTTGTGCAATTCGTGTACAAACAAACCTCATTTTTCACCTGATTTTAATAACAGAACAAGCTCAGTAGCCGAAATTACGCATACAGAAACCTTATTAGCAAAATGTAAAATACAAATACAATAAACAGCATCATGCGAATGATTATTTTGCTTACCTTTGCTCCCGTAAAAATTTTAAGAAAATGATGCGGAATACGGATAAAAGACATGCGGACAGTTTCCGCAGCAGCGGAATACGGACAGGAGACACCGCAGTCAGGATGTTTCGTCAGCGAACCTCTTCCGGAACGTCCCCGCGCTTCGAACTTTCGGGTGAAAGTTCCGTTTTTCATAAAGTAGAAAAAAATATAGATGATTTGATATGAAGATTGATATTGAAATAGCCCGGGAGGCTGAAATGAAACCCATAGCTGAAATAGCCGGAAAACTGGGCGTAAAAATAGACGATATAGAATTTTACGGGAAATACAAGGCAAAGCTGCCTCCGGAACTGATTGATGCGGAAAAAATGCGGAACGCCCGTCTGATACTGGTATCCGCCATATCGCCAACGCCTGCCGGCGAGGGCAAAACGACCGTGTCCATAGGGCTTGCCCAGGGCTTGAACAGGATAGGCAAAAAAACGACCGTGGTACTGCGCGAACCCTCGCTGGGACCCGTATTCGGAATGAAGGGCGGGGCAACGGGAGGCGGTTATTCGCAGGTGCTTCCGATGGAGGACATCAACCTCCATTTCACGGGAGATTTTGGAGCAATCGAGAAGGCTCATAATTTACTGTCGGCGATGATCGACAATAATATACAGAGTAAAAAATCCTCGCTGGGCATCGATCCGCGCACAGTTACCTGGAAGCGTGTAATGGACATGAACGACCGTTCGCTGCGTCATATCGTTGTCGGTTTGGGAGGCACCGGTTCGGGTGTTCCGCGCGAGACGGGATTCGATATCACCGCGGCGTCCGAGGTTATGGCTATTCTCTGTCTTGCAGAAGGCAGGGAGGATTTGAAGCGCCGCCTGGGGAATATTTTCATAGGATATACCTACGATAAAAAGCCCGTTTATGCCAGGGACCTTAAGGCGCACGGCGCAATGGCCGCCCTGCTGAAGGACGCCATCAAGCCCAATCTGGCGCAGACCATCGAAAATACTCCGGCAATTATACATGGCGGTCCGTTCGCAAATATCGCGCAGGGTACAAACTCGGTGCTGGCAACCAAAATGGGACTTACATTTTCCGATTTTGTGGTTACCGAAGCCGGTTTCGGATTTGATCTCGGCGCGGAAAAGTTTCTGGATATCAAGTGCCAGTATTCGGGACTGGCTCCCGATGCGGTGGTACTGGTCGCCACAGTCCGGGCGTTGCGCTACCACGGTGGAGCGCCGGTAAGGGAAGCCGGGATTCCAAATTTCGAAGCTCTGAAAAAGGGGATAAATAACCTTGAAAAACATATCGAAAATATGAAACAGTTCGAGGTTTGCCCCATAGTTGCCATCAATAAGTTTGCAACGGATACGGAGGAGGAAATTCAGTTTGTTATGGACTTCTGCAGGCAGCTGGGCGTACAGGCCTGCGTCGCCGACGTGTGGGCAAAGGGAGGAGAAGGCGCTCTCGAATTAGCCCGGAATGTGGTCAAAATAGCCGGCGTGTGCACCAGCAAGTACAAGCCCCTGTATGAATGGGAATGGAGCATCGAGAAAAAAATCGAAACTGTTGCAAAAAAGATATACGGAGCCGAAGCGGTGGATTATACGCCAAAGGCTAAAGCCGATTTGAAAAAGGTATATAATCTGAATCTGGACAGGCTGCCCGTATGTATGGCGAAGACGCAGAAATCGCTGTCGGATAATCCCGAGCTGCTGGGACGTCCCAAGGATTTTGTGGTTACCGTGCGCGAAATCGAAATAGCGGCAGGCGCAGGCTTTATAATCCCCATCACGGGAGAGATTATGCGTATGCCGGGATTGCCCGACGAACCCGCCGCCGAAAGAATGGATATTGATGATGAGGGTAATATATACGGACTGTTTTAATGCTTCCCGACGGAGGAAAGTCCCTCGCCTTCAGACGAAGATTTTAATATATGAGGGCAGGGCAGGACATGCTATCATCACAAGCAGCATGCAAAACAGGGTAAGTTCCATATTCAAAATGTTATATAACAAATGTTGCACTTACTTAAACATGCAATCAAAAATAAAGTGTTAAAATGTTTCATAAAATACAAAAATTTAATCTATTAATAATTCGTTTAATGTAATTCAAAATTCGTAACACGGTTTCTTCGCCGCGTTCCTGCGTTTCCGTCAGGATTTCGACCAGTCGTTTTTCGTACCCGGTGGAATTGATAATCTCAGCTTTGACTTTATTCCCGTCAACGAGTTGCGTCATAACCGTGCCGCTGTCGTGTTATAACCGTGCCGCTGTTGCGTCATAACCGTGCCACTTGCTGCGTCATAACCGTGCCGCTGTTGTATCATAACCGTGCCGCTGTTGCGTTATAACCGTGCCGCTGTTGCATTACTGTAAACTCGTCTGTCAGCGCTAACTCTTAACTATTGAATTGTGAAGATATCTTTAAACGTAGCGTTCTCGATTTCTTTACGCAACTCCTTCGATGGAGTGAAATTCAGCTCTCCCAACTGTACAGTATGCCCGTCAAGCAGCAGACGTACGATGACTTTGAGCAACTGAAACAAAGTCATCTCCGCTTCTTTCGGATTTAAAAAGGATACGAAATGAACAAATCTATCT
>JAIRZR010000042.1 GCA_031267155.1 Prevotellaceae bacterium
AGGCGTCTGATGTCGATAACCCCGGGCAAGCGAAGCGCAGCCCGGGGTAAGCTATCGCACTCCAGAACTACGAAGTAGTTCAAGCTTGCGCTTGATTCAAGTCCTTACGGAGTTGTGACAGAGAGGAGCTTTACCCCGAACTGCGCTGCGCTTGTTCGGGGTTATCCATCTTAAACTCCTTACGGAGTTTTCCCACAATACACAAAACTGTCCCGTGCACTGTATAGCAATATCAGCAATATTACAGCGCTAATGTGTCTGTATCCAGTATCGGGGCGACCCTTGCGGTCGCCCTAAATCCGTCCTATCCTCCCTATCGGCTATGCCTCGCGTTTCACATTTTCCCTTTCCATTTGAGCGCGCGATTTACTTTGTGTAACTACGTAAACTCCAAGGAAAATCAACAGGGCGGCAAGGCTTTTTACCCATCCGAAAGTATCCATTCCAAGTATAACGGCAACGAATGACGAGACAAGCGGCTGTATATAATTGTACATGCTGACTATTGTCGGACGCAGGAGTTTCTGCCCGACGGGAATTAGCAGGTACGATAAAAATGTCGCCAGGACAACTATATATGCGATGCGGAAATATACGTCTGCCGGCATTGCGGAATAGTTGACCGCCATTATGTCGTGCCGGCAAAACGGAAAACTGCACACCGTGGCAGACAGGAACATCCATTTCATGGACGTTATGGCGCTGTAACGGACAATCAGCTGCTTGAAAGCGGTGAGATATACTGCAAAAGCAAGGCAGCTCAGCATGCACAGCAAATTGCCCTCCATGCTTGCGCTGTTATGCGATACCATATTTCCATTGAGAATCAGCAGCAAGGCCCCGAGTGCGCCGATCATAACGCCGGCGACTTTTTTCCATGTAATCGGTTCCCTGATAAAGAGCGCTGCAAAAAGCATGGTCATTACCGGCACTAAAGTGGTAATAACCGAAGCGTCAACCGGCGAAGTCATGGAAAGTCCCGCAATAAACGACATCTGGTTGATAAATATCGCAAACAGAGAAGCAAGGCTCAACATAACAAAATCCCTGAGACTTACATGTTCTCTCCCGACAAACAGGGATGCCAGCCAGAAAAGCGCCGCCGCCCCTGCAAAACGGTAAAATGTCAGAGCCATTGCGGAAATATCTCCATCGGCAAGTATGGCTTTGGAAATGGGCGTATTCAGTCCGAAAACGATATAAGTAACTAAAAGAGAGGCATGACCCTTGAAATTTTTATCTTCCATTCATTCGATATTTTAAACCGCAAAAGTAGGGAAATTTTGAATTTCGCGGCATAAGGCAAAAGTTGCAGCAAAAATCGCTTTAAAGCAATAAAAATGCCGGTACTTTCCCGGTTTTCACACTTTGCAGGCGCAAAAAATATTCCGTATAATAAGCAATAAAACAGGGATATATAAAAATATTACAAAAATAATTCATGATTTATGACCCGGATTAAGAAAAAAAGTCTAATTTTGGGCAATTTTGTTAATGTAAACATTTAGTATTATTTGTATGAAAAAAAGAATTTACATTATTGTAGGAGCAGTCGCCCTGGTGGCGGGTGTATATATATTCTTTTTCACCGGCTCGAAGAGCGATATGGATCTGAAAGTCAAAGTTCAGAAAGGACTTTTTGAGATCGTTGTGAGTACAACAGGGGAACTTCAAGCCCTGAATATGGAAAACATAAATGCTCCCGAAGAGCTTCGGGGACGGAATGTGAGGATGGCGGACATAAAAATCCTTGATCTGATACCGGAAGGAACAGTGGTCGATTCCGGCGATTATGTCGGCGCTCTCGACCGCTCGAGCCTGGACAACACCATGAAAAGCACCGAAGCGGAACTGGAACAGATAAAAGCCCAGTACGAAAACGCTCTTGTGGACACGTCCCTGAATCTCCGGCAGATGAGGGACAATATTCAAAACCTTCTTTTCACCCTGGAAGAAGCGCAGATAACCATGGATCAAAGCACCTACGAACCGCCTGCAACACAGCGCAAGGCGAAGAACGACTACGACAGGGCGCTCCGAAATTACGAGCAGGAAAAACAGAGATATGTCCTTCGTAAGGAACAGGAATCGGGTAAGATAAGGGACATACAAATCAAACTGTCGAGAAAGGAGGACGAATGCAAGGACATGGTTGAGCTTATCGGCAAGTTCACCATTTTCGCCCCGAAACCCGGAATGGTCATCTACCTCAAGGAATGGGGCGGCACCAAAAGAAAAGTCGGCTCAACCATCTCTCCCTGGGACAGAACAATCGCAACTCTGCCCGATCTGTCGGTGATGGTATCGAAAACATACGTCAACGAAGTTGACATCAGCAAAATAAAGACGAAACAGACCGTGAGGCTGGGAGTTGACGCTTTCCCCGACAAAAAATATACGGGAGTGGTAACGGATGTGGCAAACGTGGGCGAACAGCTGAGAAATTCGGACGCGAAAGTGTTTGAAGTACTGGTACGCATGAACCAGTCGGATTCAATACTGCGTCCTTCGATGACGACCTCAAACGAGATTCTGATTTCCACAATTCCGGACGTCCTGTATCTTCCGCTGGAAGCGCTCCATGCCGACAGCGTTCCTTTTGTTTACCGTACCAACGGGACAAAACAGGTGATTATCCCCGGCGAAATGAACGACAATTTCAGAATAATAGAACAGGGACTTGAGGAAGACGACGAGGTATTCCTCTCGACACCGGAAAATCCTGAAAAATTTGGACTGGCGGGTACCGAGCTTATCCAGGTACTCAAGGATCGGGAAGCAAAAAGAAAGGAAGACGCGCTCCGTCAGGAACGTGAAAAGGAACAGAATAATCTCAGGCGCGGCGGCGGCGGCGGCGGCGGTCCCACGCCCGGTATGGGAAGACCCGGAAACCGTCCCCGCGGAGGCGGAGAAGGCCGTCGAAACTGAGATTAATATATTAAAATAAAGAAAGGAAAAATCATGTTGCAACGTTATATGCACGACATTATAATTGCCCTCGAAGCAATTATGAGCAATAAAATGAAATCGATGCTTACGGCTCTGGGTATAATTTTCGGAGTAGCCGCAGTGATCAGTATGATGGCTATCGGAAACGGCGCCCAGCAGGAAATTCTGGATCAGATAAAAATGGTCGGCGTCAACAATATCGTTATAGTTCCGGTGGTTAACGAAAACAAGGAAGAAGCGGAGGAAGGAGAATCGCAGTCGAAAAAATTCTCGCCCGGGCTGACCCTGGCAGATGCAAAAGCCATCAGGGCTGTCGTCCCGGGAGTCGAGAACATCAGTCCCGAAGTGAGTTACAGCTCTGTCCTGCAATACAGCGGCATCAGATATCCCGCCAAGGTACAGGGAGTTTCAATAGATTACTTCAAACTGTACAATCTTCCGCTCGAATCGGGAGTATATTTCAACGAGGAACAGGACAAATACGGAATACCCGTCTGTGTGATAGGCAGTAATGTGCGCACTAAATTTTTCACGGAAACCGATCCGCTGGGGAAATTCATCAAATTCGGGAACATCTGGCTTAAAGTCATAGGCGTGCTTCGAAAAACCGAAATAACCGTCAGTTCCTTCGACAACGCCGGCGTCAATGTTTACAACGACAATATTTTCGTTCCCGTAACTACCATCCTTCTAAGGTATAACAACCGTGCAACGGTAAACAAGCCTGGCTCTGCGGGCGGCGTGTTTGCGTTTTACGGAGGGTTTATCCGCGTCAGTTCGAGCGGATCGGGCAGTACCGAAACCAATTACAACCAGCTGGACAGGATCATAGTCCAGATGGCTGAAACGGAATCGCTGAACCCGACAACCGAACTTTTAAGCCGGATGATACTGCGGCGGCATCAGGGAGTGAAAGACTATGAAATCACCGTCCCCGAAATGCTGCTTAAACAGCAGCAGCGCACGAAGGATATCTTCAACATAGTCCTGGGCGCAATCGCCGGTATCTCCCTGCTGGTCGGCGGAATAGGAATTATGAACATCATGTTTGCCTCCGTCATGGAACGGATAAAGGAGATCGGGACACGGCTTGCCATAGGTGCGAAAAAGGCGGATATCGTCGCCCAGTTTCTTTCCGAAGCGATACTTATCTCCGTGAGCGGCGGCCTGATAGGGGTAATACTCGGGATCGTACTGTCGTATTTGATAACGATGATGTTCGAGATAAAAACCATTGTGTCCTTTCTTTCGGTGTTCCTGGCTTTCGGCATTTCTGCCGCCGTTGGCGTTATTTTCGGATACGCTCCCGCCAAAAAAGCTTCGGAACGCGACCCGATAGAATCATTGAGATATGAGTAGCAATTAATTGACAGACTTATGTATATATATGAGGTACAAATACGTACACGCTATAACGAGACCGATAAAATGGGCGTCATATATCATGCCAACTATATAAACTATTATGAGATTGCACGTACCGAAGCCCTGCGAAACACGGGCGTTTATTCCGATACAGAAATGGAATCCGCAGGAATAATGATGCCGGTTGTGGAAATTCAGAGCAAATACTTGCTTCCGGCGTATTATGATGAAATACTGACTGTAAGGGTGATTATAAAGGAAATGCCAACGGCTAAAATAACTTTCTTTTACG
>JAIRZR010000166.1 GCA_031267155.1 Prevotellaceae bacterium
GCAAATTTTTCGGGTGAAATCCCGTAGGCGCTCAAATTCACCGACGCTTTCTTATAAGCGATTTCAATGTACTCTTTAAATCCCGTAATCGTTTGGGGAATAGAATCTTTACTCATAATTTATTTAATTAAATACCTATAAATCAATATGTTTTACTTTCAATTTTTCTTTTTACCATTCGTTCCCGAAGTTTTCCCGATGTGTCGAGAAATTTTCCCGACATGTCGAGAAGTTTCCTCGATGTGTCGAGAAGTTTTCCCGATGCGTCGAGAAGTTTCTTCGACGTATCGAGAAGTTTCCTTGATGCGTTGAGAAGTTTCCTCGACATGTCGAGAAGTTTCCAGGTCGCATTTGCGACAACAGAGGCTCATCAGCTTTCTCCGAAAATTTCAAATCGTAGAGTTCTACGAATACTGCGTTCTTTTCTTCATTTGTCATGATTTCTAAATTTTAAAATGTTTATTTAATACGATTTGATGATTTATTTTAATAATGATAACTTATCCAGCATATTTTTAATTTTGATTGCTACTCGTGGCATCGGTTCGGCTATCGTGAGACCTGCAATATCGTATTCAACCGCTATATCATTTATAACTCTTACAACTTCGTCTATTTTCATCCCGCCAGGTACAACACCGACTGCCGCTATCAAGTCTGAAGGGTCTAAAACATCCAAATCAAAATGAATGACAACTTTTGATGCTCCCGTATTTTTCAACCATTCCGTGACGGCAGAGCTGTTTTCTGCAACTTCGGACGGCGATACTCCTTTTACGGCTAATTCCTTCTGCCGTTCCTTTATACCTTTATCCCATTCACGAATCCCGACTATCAGCGCCTTGGAAACATCTATCTTTGCTGGGAGCATATTTATTATGCATTCATCGCCCATTCCCATACAGGCGGCAAGAGCCATGGCATGATAACCTTCATAGCCATCTCCGGGCAGGTTATTCTCCGCGCGGGCTAAAATTGTGAGATGAAAAATAAAAAAAGTAAGTATCTTTGTATTGACAAAAATTATAAGATGCTTACAAAAATGAATCTCTCAGAAGAAGAAATCCGGGTGCTAAATTACGAAAGATTTCATTATCCCTGTTTAAAAATTCAGAAAAAATTACATTCTGTCTACTTAAAAGTGGCTTGTGGCTACTCTAACACAGAGATAAGCAGGATATTGGACATCCATTTTAACAGCGTTGCACGGTATATAAAAATGGATAATTTTGAAGTAAAAGAATTGTTGACAGGTCTGTCTGCAGTCAATCATCATGCGGCTGGCATGGATGTGGGGAGTCGGGAGATGCGGGTCACGTACACAAACCCTGAACAATTTGGGGATACATAAGCCTTTAGTCGGCTTTAACCGACAGTAAACCCTTCGTCTTCAGGCAAAGGTAGCTTAGTTAATCGCTAAAAATCAACTCTTTGTATCGTGATCCGGTTGGGATTCGAACCCAAGACCCACAGCTTAGAAGGCTGTTGCTCTATCCAGCTGAGCTACCGGACCATTGCCAAATGGCGGGGCAAAGGTACAATAAATATCCATACTGTGAAAAAAAATGCCGGCGCATTTCAAAGCGGCGTCATTTCCTGTAAAATCGGATAGGGCAGATTAGGGGGCGAAAGAAATTATTGACAGAAAATTGTGTTTTTGCAGATTCACGTATAAAATTTTCCTGCTTTAAAGACGTTTTCCAATTATATTTTTTTCATAAATAAATTCCTGTTTCCCAGGATATTCAATTGGAAAAAAATCTAAATGTAACAAAATCGTGGGAAAAATTAGAAATAATGATTTAAATTTGCGCTTTGAAAATAAAACGAGATGCTTGTAAACCATGAAATAAAGTTTTTTGCCGGTAGAGGCAGTAGATATTTGGCAGAAAATATAGCTAAAAGTTATGGAATAGAACTTGGAGCTTCGTCCGTTATGGACTTCAGGGACGGCGAATTTCAGCCGTCATACAATGAAAGTGTTCGCGGAGCGACTGTATTTATCATACAGTCCACTTTTCCTCCGAGCGACAATTTAATGGAATTGCTTCTGATGATTGATGCTGCACGAAGAGCGTCGGCATACAAAATCGTGGCTGTCATGCCATATTTTGGCTGGGCGCGGCAGGACAGGAAAGACAAGCCGCGCTGCTCAATAGGCGCAAAGCTTGTAGCTGACATTCTGGTTACCGCAGGAGTTGACCGCGTTATGACTTTAGACCTGCATGCAGACCAGATACAGGGATTTTTCTCCGTTCCGGTGGATCATGTTTTTGCCAGTTCACTGTTTTTGCCTTTCATTAAAGATATGAAACTGAAAAATCTGGCTATAGCGGCGCCGGATATGGGCGGCGCAAAAAGGGCGAGCGCTTATGCAAAAGTTCTTGGCTGTCCGGTTATAATATGTCATAAATCGCGGGAAAGAGCCAATGTTGTTGGAGACATGACTGTTATCGGGCAAGTCAAGGGCAGAAATGTAATTATAATGGATGATATGATTGATACGGCGGGAACCATTACAAAAGCGGCAGCGATGATGATTGACAAAAAGGCTTTAAGCGTGAGAGCTATGGCTACACATGCCCTGTTTTCGGGCTCTGCATACCAGAAAGTTAAGGATTCGCCTTTGGAGGAAATTATAATAACCGACACTATTCCTCTGAGCAAAAATCATGAAATATGCGGACGCAAAATAAAAGTACTGTCCGTTGCCGATTTATTTGCCGACATAATCCGTAAAGTTTTCAATTCCGAATCCATCAGCGACACTTTCGTGATGTAGCTTTTCGTCTGTAAATACCTGTTTATGGAACAAGTAAAGATAGGGATATATGGACGGTATTCGGGAGTGGACAACACCGGAAAATTAAAGACATTAATCGAAATTCTGCAGGCAAAGGCAGTTCTGTGTATCTATGAGCCTTTCCTGCTCTATTTACGGGAAAAACTTGATATGCCTCTTGAATGTGAGCGGTTTACTTCAACAAAAGATATTGACGGCGATATGCTTTGCCTGCTCAGTGCAGGGGGGGACGGCACATTTCTGGAAGCATCACAGTTTTCTGTAGAACACAATATTCCCATTCTGGGTATAAATTTCGGACGGCTGGGTTTTCTTGCGCAGGTGCCTGCAAACGAGATTGAACCGGCGCTTGAAAATCTGTTTGAACATAATTATTCGATAGAAAAACGGAGCCTGATAAGCGTATATCTTGGAGAAAACGTGGAATTTATTTCCAATGCCCTGAATGAAGTAACAGTGCAGAGAAACAATCCGACAATGATCAAAACCACTGTCAGAGTGGACGATGAACTGCTGTCCTCGTACTGGTCGGACGGGATTCTGATATCTACGCCAACAGGCTCGACGGCATATTCGCTAAGCGCGGGAGGTCCCCTGATGCTGCCCGATACGCACAATTTTATCATAACGCCGATTGCTCCCCACAACCTCAATATCCGTCCTATTGTGATCTCCGATACTTCAGAAATACTTGTAGAACTGCTTACAAGAAAGGGAAATGCCGTTTTGAGCATGGATAATAAAATGTTTGAGATACCTTCCGGGACAAAAATAACAGTAAAAAAATCACAATCTGTGTTAAATTTTATAAAACTGAAAAATTATAATTTTTTTAAAACACTGCATACCAAGTTGAATTGGGGAATTGATATACGGAACTAAGTTATAAAATGTTAAAAAGAATTTGAAAAATAGATTTTACAGACAAAATTTTTCATAACTTTGCCGCTCAAATTATTGTGAAAAAATGATAAAGAGACATGTCATATTAACAGTTGTTTTTATTGCCGGATTTTCTTTTGCTGCTTCGGGACAAATTGAACGGAATAAAAATTCGATATTCAGGGTTGACAGAACGGAACTGGGACTTGGTTTAGGTACAACGTTTTATCTGGGAGACTATAACGAGTTCCTCCCTTTTATGGAACCCCGCTACTATGCCTCTGTTATGCACAGGTTTAGTTTTAATCTTCTTTATGCTTTACGTACAAGCATTTCATTTGGCAACATTGCTGGAAATTCAAGTCAATATCGGGGCGACATGCCTTTTTACGATCTCAAATATCCATACGGAAGGCCCACAATATATTTCAGCAGAAATTTTATCGATTTCAATACGGGGATAGAGTTTGGATTCCGCCCCCTGGAACCTGTGGAACACAGGCTTAACGAAAGATTTTCGCCCTATATATTTCTCGGACTTGGTATTGCAATCCTGTACACCGATTCAAACGCGAAAACATCCGACGCCCGTTCGGCGTCTTCACTGTATCCAAGAATTTACGGCTCCAATGACAATAATGCATCTTCCATTCAAGTATTTAATATTCCCATTGGTCTGGGATTCAAATATTCGCCATGGAAACGCTGGACGATAGGAGCTGAATGGCAGTTCAGGAAAACTTTCAATGACGATATTGACCGTTTCAACAATATTAAACCAAGCGATATAAATGATGATAAAAAAGGCTCTGTCCTGATGAATACGGACTGGATGTCATTCCTCGGAGTAAATATTTCATACCGTCTTGCCGTAAAAAGCAAATGCCCTGCAGTAAAACAAACGGCGCCTTCCAGAAGATATTATCAGGGTATCAACAGGGATTATGATCTTTACGATAATAGAAGCGGCGCCAAAAAAAAGAATAAAAAATAACATAAAGAATTAAAAGTTAGAAACTAATGTTATGTGTCATGTCCTGATATAGCTATACAGACAAAATGTGTAAAAGATATGACAAAAAGTAGGAAAAAGTACTATCGGTACAGTATTTGCTTTAAGGAAAAAGTAGTTGAAGAAGCATCGTCCGGCACCAGCATAAGCGAAGTATGTCGCCGGTACGGAATAAATGGCACGAATACCGTCCAGACGCGGATAAGGAAATTTGGTCGGGATGAATTGTCAAACACAGTAGTACGTATAGAAATGAAAAGAGAACGTAAGAGATTGAAGGAATTGGAATCTGAGAACAAGACGCTGAAAATAGCGGTTGCCTAAAAGCTCCGGCTTTATGAGTGTCATAATTATCCATTACCAATGTAATTTTTTCGGCATACTACGTCCAGTGCTGATTACTCCTGCTTTGAACAAAACTCCAAAACCCGTCCATTTCTGCAGAAAAACGTATATCGACCTCCAATTGTGCGAATTTATATAATTCACTAATTGCCAGAAAGTAAGGATTTGTATTGGCCGTTTTTTTATACCGGGCAAACCGTATCCTTACTTATCTTTAACACTCTGCCTGTATCGCGAACGCCGCTACTGTTGAGTGTCATTTCGATTATCT
>JAIRZR010000179.1 GCA_031267155.1 Prevotellaceae bacterium
CTGTCGCTTGATCCCCGGTATAATGAAATGCTGGGATTTACACAGGATGAAGTGAATGTTCTGATGAAAGAAGCCGGCATTGATCCGGATATGATCCGTGTGGATATGGAATATCTTTATAACGGGTACCTGTTTCACCGAAAAGGTAAAAATAAAGTATATAATCCCTCAATGATGCTCTATTTATTCGATCAGGTATCAAAATTCGGCGACGAAGTGGAAAATATTATAGACGACAATCTGAAAACCGATTACAGCCGTTTGCAGATGCTGATGCAAAATGAAGATAACCGAAAACAACTGGTACAAATAATAGAGAATAACTATATCGAATCGGAATTAATTTCAAAATTCCCACTTGACAAATTTCATGACAGTGAATATTTCGTGTCATTGCTGTATTATCTTGGCATGCTTACTGTTGACGGAACCGAAGATGGTCTGTTACGCCTGAAAGTCCCGAACTATTCGATACAGACCATCTATTGGGGATATATTAAGGAGATGACCAAAGAAGACAACCCCGATGTCCTGATTAATATGGATCAGCAAAGAATAGCATTGCGCGAACTGGCATACCGCGGCAATCCTTCGCCGTTTGTAGAACATATCAGTGAAAACATTTTCAAACGTCTGTCGAATCGGGACATTATCGCATTTGATGAAAAATATATCAAAATAATAATCCTGAACGGACTGTTCCAAAGCAACCTGTATGTAACAGTCAGCGAACTGGAAGTAAGCAGCGGCTATGCCGACATATACATGCACCGCAATCCGGCGATACCCGATATTCCATACGAATGGGTCTGGGAAATCAAATACGTCAAAAAGAAAGACGCTTCCGGAAGCGTATTAAAAACGAAACGCGAAGAAGCCCGTATTCAATTAAAAAAATATCGCGATTCGTACCGGTTTGCCGGTCGCACTGATGTCCACTATCTTTCACTGATTTTCATCGGCAAGGACAGATATGAGATGGAAATTATGAATGATGAATTTCGCGATACAATGTAAAAGTCTCAAAGGGACGAAATGTTGTTAGAGTCTTTTGAACGGTGTTTACTGCAAAGCGCAGAACTTGGAATGTAAAGTATAATATGGCTTTACAGACAAGACAGATAGAGAGTCCATTCCATGTAAGTATGATCACGTATGGATTTTTCATGAAGGACTGGTCGCGATTAAGTTGAACGGCATTATCCGGTCTTACTTTTTCCCAAAAAAAAGATTTGTTTGGTCTTACTTTTTTTCTTTACCTTTGCAGAAAAAATCAGTTGGCATGGACAGGAAATACGTTAGCAGGCATATAGACAGTCGTTTGATGGAATGGAAACATTCCGCTTCACGCAAGCCATTACTGCTTCGCGGTGCGAGGCAGGTTGGCAAATCATCTTCCGTAAAGGAGTTTGGTAAACAGTTCGATTATTTTCTGGAACTCAATTTCGAGAAAAAGGAAAACATGGATGCAAAAAAAATCTTCGAACGAAGTTCTTCCCCCAAACGCATTATCGACGAATTGTTCGGCATGTTTGGCATTCCCGTCAAAGCCGGACAAACCCTGCTTTTTCTCGATGAGATACAGGCATGTATTCCGGCTATTTCATCGCTGCGTTATTTCTATGAGGAAATGCCCGGATTGCACGTAATAGCCGCCGGTTCTCTACTTGAATTTGCATTGCGGAAAATACCGTCTTACGGAGTAGGACGTATTCGCTCGCTGTTTATGTATCCGTTTTCGTTTGACGAATATTTGCGGGCGGCAGACATGACCGCCATGGCGGAGGCAATAAGAAATTCGTCGCCAGTACAGCCACTTTCGGAAGCATTACATCACCAGTGTCTGGTACATTTAGTTCGCTACATTGTACTGGGCGGTTTGCCCGAAGTCGTTACAACTTTTTCAGTGGGCGGCTCTTTGCAGGACTGTCAACAGGTTCTGGACGACCTGATGCAGACTTATAACGACGATTTCGCAAAATATAAAGCGAAAATGCCGGCATCACGTTTACGGGAAGTTTTTCTTTCGGTCATGGAACAGTCCGGCACCAAATTCGTCTATTCGAAGGCTTCTCAAATAGCTAAACATGAGAGTATAAAAGAAGCGGTAGAGTTACTGGTCATGGCAGGACTTGTTTATCCCGTCACCCATACTTCGGCGACCGGCGTCCCTCTGGCTGCGGAACTTAACCATAAATTCTGCAAATATATCGTCTTTGATACAGGAGTAATGCAGCGTTTCATGGGTCTGGACATTTCGCATATCCTGCTTGGCGACAGCCTCTCGCAGATAAACAAAGGTTCTATTGCCGAAATATTTGCCGGCCTGGAAATACTGAAGGCAGCGCCCTGTAACCAGCCCGTACAGCTTTATTACTGGCAACGCGAAAAACATGGCAGTCAGGCAGAAATAGACTATGTGCTGCAAACGGGGCAGGACATTATTCCCGTAGAAGTAAAAGCCGGGACAAGGGGTGCCATGCAAAGCCTCCACCTGTTTATGAAAGAGAAAAACAGCCCAAAAGGTATCCGTACTTCGCTGGAAAATTTCGGCTGTTTCGACAATATTGAAATTTATCCGCTGTATGCCATATCCAATATTTTACTGAATCATAATCCCATAAACTATTGATTATATGCTTAAGTTGACGGTATTGAGATTCCCGTCACGACTATGTACTATACGACAACCGCCAGCCCTTCCTCCGAGAGGATTACATTCCGGAAAACGGAGGCGGCTTCTTCGACGAAAGCTGTTAAATCATCGTAGCGGGCGGAATAGTGTCCCAGCATAAGACGTCCGACGCCGGCCTGCAATGCGATTTCGGCGGCCTGCTTTGCCGTTGAGTGGAATGTATCTTTTGCCTTTGGCAAGTCTTTGTCTAAAAAGGTCGATTCGTGATACAGGCAATCGACGCCT
>JAIRZR010000221.1 GCA_031267155.1 Prevotellaceae bacterium
CCCGATGCGCGTTTAACTGTAAGAAGTCGAAAGGCAAGGTGCAGCTTGTCGAGAACGAGCCGATGACGATCGTCATTGTCCCGAACGGTTTGAAATATCAAACCGCCAGATCGGAAAAAGGTTAGGCATTGATTGGCGAAAAATTTCCGTCATTCGAATAGGCGGGAAGACACTCTATATTATGCACGGGATGGTTTTGTTCTGACATGGGCGAACACACAGGTTCGCCCCTATTTTGTGATATTATTGATATTATTGGCAATGGTAATGTAGGGGCGAACCTGTGTGGTCGCCCCCTTATTTGTTCGCCCTATATAACAAATTTACACCGCGTACGGCATAAATAAAACGTTCTTTGACATATTGGACTTTATCCCTACAGAAATTGTGAATTATGTTACGATGCATCGCGAAATTGTCCGTTAGTCCCCCATTAAGCATACTAATGCAAAAAATAAATAACTTTGCACAAACGTTTCGCAGGAAGACCAGTATTCCCACAGGCGGAGAGCCTGTTCATCAGTCAGGTTCCCGATGTCGGTAATGTAATAATTGGTTCCCTGGAGACCTTATGAAAGAGTACAGAATTAAAGACAGAGAGGCGGGATGATATATTAATTAATTACAAACTTATAAAATTAAAATTAATGGCAAAGAAGGCAAAGAAAATTAAAACACGCAATGGACTTCGGTTACAGACAGTGAATCCCGACGCTGCCGGCATAGATGTGTCCGGCACTGAAATACAGGTATGCGTACCACTGGACAGAGATGCAGATTACAACCGGCAATTTGGAGCATTCACAGAAAATTTGGAATCGATTTGTCAATGGCTTCAAGGTTGCAAAATCCAGACAGTTGCAATGGAATCCACCGGAATCTGTTGAGTACCTCTGTTTATGAAACTTCAATCCTGCAGGTTTTCTGACATGCGTATTCAATCAGCAAATCCCGAAGGAATGTTATTATTATAGAAAACAACAATCAACATTAGAAAACCCTGAAAGGGTGATATTATTAATTCGCATATTATTAGGAAATTATATATTAATAGATTTTGTAATCATTTGTTTTTCCCATATTTATAAAAGGTGGAAAACTTCAATATATTATACTGCGCGCGGGCTAAAATTGTAATATAAAAATGTAGAGATGCTTCACGTCTTTTTGACGCCGTAGGCGTCCAATTTTGATAACCCCGTGCAAGCAAAGCGCAGCTCGGGGTAAACCGTCCAAGTTCCGTCAGAACTCCGAAGGAGTTCAACTCCTTGCGGAGTTGTGGAGAAGAGATGTACACTGTACCCCGAACTGTGCTACGCTTGTTCGGGGTTATCCATCTTAAACTCCTTACGGAGTTTCCCCGCAATGCACAAAACTGCTCCTCGCACTGTATAGCAAATAATAAAAGTGTCCGCTTTTGCGGACACTCTCTTGTATAAACTTTTAAAAATCAATTATGAACAATTGCATCTTAATCCTGTAATTTTGCGCACAAAAACTCGCGGTTCAGGCGTGCGATATGCGAGATTGATATCGCTTTCGGACATTCGGCTTCGCAGGCCTGCGTATTAGTACATCCGCCAAAGCCGAGTTCGTCCATTTTGGCAACCATTGCTTTAGCTCTGCCTGTTGCTTCCACCCTGCCCTGCGGGAGTTTAGCCAGCGACGACACGCGGGCGGCGACAAACAGCATTGCCGATCCGTTTTTGCAGGTCGCCACACATGCGCCGCAGCCGATACATGCTGCCGCATCCATTGCCTCGTCGGCGTCGGGTTTGGCTATCGGGACAGCGTTTCCGTCGGGCACGCCGCCGGTATTGACGGAAACGAATCCTCCCGCCTGCAGAATCTGGTCGAAAGCATAGCGGTTGACCGCCAAATCCCTGATAACGGGAAATGCAGCCGAACGCCACGGCTCGATTGTAATTGTGTCGCCGTCCCTGAATTTACGCATGTGCAGCTGGCAGGTAGTCACATCGTCGTCGGGACCGTGCGCTCTTCCGTTGATATACAGCGAACACATGCCGCAGATACCTTCGCGACAGTCGTGGTCGAAAGCTATCGGTTCTTTTCCTTCGCTGATAAGCCTGTTGTTAAGAATATCCAACATCTCGAGGAACGAAGTATCGGAAGAAATATTCTCTATGCTAAAGGATTCAAACTGTCCCTTAGCCTTTGCGTTTTTCTGACGCCATATTTTGAGTTTAAATTTCATTTCTTTTAAAATACATTAAAGTTAAAAAACAGTTAATCCTTATAATTTCTTGTAGAAACCCTGACACTTTCGTAAATCAGAGGTTCCCTGTGCAACAGAGGGTCTTTACCTTCACCCTGATATTCCCATGCGGAGACATACATGAAGTTCCTGTCATCGCGTCTGGTTTCGCCGTCTTCCGTCTGCATTTCCTCGCGGAAATGACCGCCGCACGATTCTCTGCGGTTCAGGGCATCGAGAGCCATAAGTTTCCCTGTTTCAATAAAATCTGCCAGACGGACAGCCTTTTCCAGTTCCTGGTTAAATTCCGTATTTTCACCCGGAACCAGGACGTCAGACCAGAATTCCCTGCGAATTTCCTCGATAAGGTCGAGAGCCTTTCTCAATCCCTTGTCGTTTCGCGCCATCCCGACATATTCCCACATTACGCGGCCTAATTTCTTGTGGATGGCATCGACGGGCTGTTTTCCCTTGACATTGAATATTTTGTCAATCTTTTCCTTAACCTGTTTCTCCGCCTCGTCGAATGCTTTGTCTTTGATATCCGTTTTCGGAGTCTGGATTTCCTTGGACAGGTAATCGCCAATAGTGTAGGGCAATACAAAGTATCCGTCGGCAAGACCCTGCATCAGTGCGGAAGCGCCCAGACGGTTTCCTCCGTGGTCGCTGAAGTTTGCCTCGCCGATTGCATACAGTCCGGGAATCGTTGTCATCAGGTTGTAATCCACCCAGATGCCTCCCATCGTGTAATGTATTGCAGGATATATCTGCATCGGCTCTTCGTACGGATTCACGTCCGTTATTTTTTCGTACATCTGGAAAAGGTTACCGTAGCGTTCCGCGATAACTTTTTTGCCGAGACGGTCTATTGCAGTAGAAAAATCAAGGAAAACAGCCAGTCCCGTTTCGTTTACGCCATATCCTGCGTCGCAGCGTTCCTTTGCCGCCCGCGAAGCGACGTCGCGCGGCACAAGGTTGCCAAATGCCGGATAGCGGCGCTCGAGGTAATAGTCGCGGTCGTCTTCGGATATCTGCGAGGGTTTCAACTGTTTTTTACGCAGTTTTTCAACATCTTCCAGTTTTTTCGGCACCCATATCCTGCCATCGTTGCGCAGGGATTCCGACATCAGGGTCAGCTTTGACTGCTGGTCGCCGTGAACGGGAATACAGGTGGGATGAATCTGTGCAAAACAGGGATTTGCGAAAAAAGCGCCGTGCCTGTAGCACTGTATTGCTGCGGAAACATTGCTGTTCATCGCATTTGTGGACAGGAAAAACACATTTCCGTATCCGCCGCTCGCAATAACAACTGCGTGAGCGCCGTGACGTTCCAGTTCGCCTGTTTCCAGATTGCGCGCGATTATGCCTTTCGCCTTGCCGTCAATCATAACCAGGTCAAGCATTTCGTGCCTGTGGTACGATTTCACTTTTCCTTCGGCTATCTGGCGGTTAAGGGCGGCGTAGGCGCCCAGGAGCAACTGCTGTCCCGTCTGTCCACGGGCGTAGAATGTTCTGGAAACCTGCGCTCCTCCAAACGAACGGTTGGATAGCAAGCCTCCATATTCGCGGGCAAAGGGTACTCCCTGTGCAACACACTGGTCTATGATTAAGGGGCTTACTTCCGCCAGGCGGTACACGTTCGCTTCCCGCGAGCGGTAGTCTCCTCCCTTGATTGTGTCGTAAAACAGGCGGTAAACCGAATCGTTGTCGTTCTGATAGTTTTTCGCCGCGTTTATGCCTCCCTGGGCTGCGATGGAATGTGCACGCCTCGGGCTGTCGGATATGCAGAATATCTTTACATTGTATCCCAGTTCGCCGAGAGAAGCAGCCGCAGACGCTCCTCCCAGTCCGGTACCTATAACGATGATTTCCAGTTTGCGTTTATTTGCCGGACTTACGACTTTTATATCGGACTTGTGACGCGTCCATTTTTCAGCAAGAGGACCGGCAGGAATTTTTGATTGCAATTTGTTGTCGAACATATTTTTATAATTTCAAGTTATTCAAATAAATATTACTTGGGCGGTTCGCCCAGACCCAGAATGAAGTAAAGCGGTATCGAAATAAAGGCTAATGCAACGAGGATTGCATATATTTTAGCGATTATCTGTAAACGCGGAATCCATTTTGAATTGTTGATTCCCAGCGTCTGGAACGCGCTCCAGAAACCGTGCGAGATGTGGAAATACAGCGCGGCAATCCAGACAACGTACAGTACGCAGTAGTACCACTCACCGAACAGCGTATATACCAGAGCGTAGGGATTGTCTTCCCCGTGTCCCCCGATAAAATGCTGCAACTGCATTTTTGCCCAGAAATGGGTGAGATGCAGGCCCAGGAAACAGAGTACAATCACACCTATAACGAACATGTTTTTAGCCGCCCAGGAGGAAGTTTCGGTTTTGCTGGAAACCGAATATTTCACAGGACGGGCTTTCTGGTTCTTTACGGTGATGATGAGAGAAAAAAGTATATGGACAGCAAATCCCAGGGCAAGAACAGGTACCATCACCTGTATGAGAATGTTAGTATCCATAAACCGGCAGGCGGCATTGTATGCGTTCTGCGAAAATAGCGCCGTGACGTTAATCGACACGTGTAACAAAAGGAAAATAACCAGAAACAAGCCGCTCAGACTCATTATTAGTTTTTTTCCGATTGAGGAACAAAAAATGTTGCTCATAATTTAACTTTTGCAATTGTTGTTATTAACTAATTTATTTATATTCAATTAAAGTACCCACATTACGGGTATCAAAACATGCTGCAAAATTATATCTTGTTTTTCACATATACAAATTCATTTTAAACTCTTGCCGGCAGATTAATATCCGATATGAGATAAATCACCTGATATTTAAAGCGTTTACAATAAAATTGTATTGAAATCTTTTTTTAGAAAAGTGAAAACCATCACTCCATAGATGAAACCCATCTATCGAATGATGAAACCTGTCACTCAATAGATGAAGTTCATTTATCAATAGACAGGTTTCATCTATGGAGTGACGGATTTCACTTTTTCGGGATTTAAATGAAATTCAACATAGAAAATACCACCCTAATCCACCCTGCAGTTAATTTAACATAATTTGACCTTGCAGATATTCAAAAGTATATTACCTTTGTACCCATAAAATAGAGGTTATTTGACACGAATAAAGATGAAAAAGAGCAGAAAATAAGAAAGTTGCTCGCTATGCGAATGAGAATAATAATGCATCTTGACACATTGAGTTTTCAGGGTGTTGAAAGTCTTGAAGCTAAAATTAATGAACTTCTGGATTTCCTGTATAAGATTAACAGGATGATTGAAGAGGCTCGGAAATTTGAAACAGAAGATTAATTGATTGCCCCGCCTGTCTCAGGGTGGGTGGGGCTTTTTAAATAAAAATAAATAATATGAAACAGTTAGAGAAGGATTTAGAGAAGTTAAAAGGTCTTATAGAAGACAAAGAAGGATTTAAGAATCACTATGAGTCATTGTGTGCGAATTATCCTGACATGGTTAATGTAATAAATGACTTCATAAAATTGCTCGTTGATGACTTCATTAATGAAGCAAATGGGGTATTAAATGAGATAAGCATTAAAATGCAGCTGGGCGAAAGTTTTGAATATTTACCCCTTGCCTACATTGCCAGAACTTATTTCAAGAAATCAAGAGGCTGGCTGTATCAGAGGCTGAAGGGCAGTATGGTGAATGGCAAGCCGGCAAAATTCACTCCGGAACAAATAAACACACTTAACTTTGCCTTTAAAGATTTGGGTAATAAAATTATCTCAATCAAGGTATAAAGACCCCGAAAAGGTCAAATAAATCTTTATTTTATGTGGTTCTGCATCTGTTTAATTCATTTGCAGAACCTTTTCATTCCAGCAATACAGGGAGATTAAGGTATTGGGTGGGATAAATATATAATTTCACAATATACGGGAAGGAAAATTAATAACATATAACAATTGAACTTTCTGGATTGCTTTGCTTCGTTCCTCGCAACTCCTTATAATGACGCTTTCATAAGTAGCATATTAATAGGCTTCTCTGGATTGCTTTGCTTCGTTCCTCGCAACTCCTTATAATGACGCTTTCATAAGTAGCATATTAATAGGCTTCTCTGGATTGCTTCACTGCGTTCGCAATGACGGATAACAATGGATTGCTTCGGGCTGCGCCATTATAATGACGCTTTTCGCAGGTAGCACATTAACAGGCTTTTCTGGATTGCTTTCCTGCTTCGTTCCTCGCAGTCGCAATGACGGACAACGATGGCTTGCTCAGGGTTTAAGGATTGCCGGAGAAAGCAATCCTGATCAATCCTTTAATCCTGTGAATTCTGATTCAGACAAAAAAAATCCTTTAATCCTGAAAATCATGCTCCAAAATTCGAGAGCATATAGACAGCTTATAGGCACCTTATAGGCACCTTATAGGATGTATATATGAAGAATTAAAAATTAAATTAACAATTAATAATTATCAATTAACAATTGATTCGAACTTTTATCAAAAAAATCATTCAGCTATGCGAAATAAACAGGATATAACAGATTCTAAAAAACTCTGGATTGCTTTGCTTCGTTCCTCGCAACTCTTTACAATGACGTTTTTCGTAAGCAGCACATTAAGATGCTTTTCTGGATTGCTTCACTGTGTTCGCAATGACGGACAACGATGGCTTGCTTCGATTTATGATGACGCCTTTCGTTATGTCCTGATTAAGCGTCATTTCGCTTGCAGTTCAGGTACGAAACGAACATTCGCAATGAGGGGTAACCGTATGCTATGCAATAGGCGTAATATCAGACGGTTATCCGTCATTGCGAGGAGTTGCGAGGAACGAAGCAAAGCAATCCAGAGTTTTTTATAATCTGTT
>JAIRZR010000330.1 GCA_031267155.1 Prevotellaceae bacterium
CGCCGGACAACCGTTAATTCCAATTGCTTTATTTTTCCCATTTCTAATCGTATTTATGGTTAGATAACGCATAAGAAAACTAAATATTTTATATAAACTAATTATGAACATCTACTTACTATATTATTTCGCCTCTGTTTTCAGCGTCAAGGCTCCGCTGTTCGCTGTTCCCGTCCGGCAAGCGAACGAACTCGCTCTGCCGGTTTTGATGGTGATGCGGCAACGGTACCGTTGCCACGGCCGCACTGCGGAATGACGCGGCTTCATCACGTTCCGTCCTTACGGAGGCAGGGCGCTGCCGTAAGGGGATACCTCCGGCGTTTCGCCCTGCCGTGGCTCATGATTTTTTGATTCGTTACCCGTTCCGCCCTGCGTTGCGAAATCGCGGTTTTCTTCCTTTTTCAATAATCGCTGCATTTCATTTTTGATAGCAGTAACGGTAGCGGAAGGTATTTTTATTTTCTTGTTGATGATTTGTCGGGCTATGGAAAGGGCATCTTCGTGGCGTTCGGCCGTTTCGTAGAATTTTGCCAGTTCGTAGAGCGGCATAAACTTCCCCGGACACATACCGGCGGCAAGTTTATAATGCTTTTCCGCTTCGTCATACCTGCCTGATCCTTTATAATTGTCGGCAAGCAGCATCTGTACATCCATATCATTGTAATATCGAACGCATCGTTCAAATACCGAAAGGCTTTTTTCATATTCCTTTACTTCGTGCAGTTCTGCGGCATGATTGTACAGGAACAGGCCGTTTTTTCCAAGATATTTATACAGCTTATCGTATTCGGGCAATACTTCCCCTGTTCTTCCCGCTAATGACTGTTTAGCGATAGTGTTCCACAGGACTTCCGCTTTCATCAATGGAACTCCTGCAAGCAAAAGGGCGATTGCAGCCAAAACCAGTCCCGTTCGTGTCGCATTGACTGTCCTGCGGGAGGATACTTTGACGGGCGGACAGATCAGGACTATATTAAGAAATGCTATCAGCCATGTAAACGGATATTTGAACGGATACGAAAAACAGGACAATACTGCCAGCGATAACATACTTAACAGGGCTATAAACTTGATATATGATGGGGCACGAAAATAGCAGCGAATAAGCAGAAAGCCCAGTAATGCAATGTACCCCATTCCGATAATGCCATGCTCTGCCCACACTAACAGGTATTCGTTGAACGGATGCAGTACATTGTCGGCTAAGTCCGCATATTTGCTGTCGGGATGTGTCTCAAAATATTCCGCCTGATACAGCATATACTTTGCGTTGAATGTACCATATCCATGTCCGGTTAAAGGTTTGTCCCGTATCATGTCCCATGTACTTTGCCATACCGGAATCCGTCCGTCGGCAGAATCCTTTTTCAGGAAATACAGGCCTGTCATGCTTGCAGCTATGATGCAGACAAGCAAGATCTTTACCCAGTTCTTCCATTTGATTTCCGAATACTTGCTACACAGCAAATAACATAGAATCACAGCGAATCCGGCAATTATGGCCGCCCGCGCCCGGGAAAGCGCAATCACGGAAAACAGCAGGACGGCAATGAGGACAGCAATATATTTGACGGTATGGGAAGTATTACGGAAAAAATAGAATGTACAGGGCAATACACAAACCAAAGCAGCGGTAAAGCCCGCAGGATTGTCAAAACTCCCCGTTAACCGGACATGTTTGGCAGACAGTAACAAGCCGGGATAATCCAATACGCCATAACATGCAAGGATAGCCGTTAATATCACTGTAATCCCCAGAATATATTTGACAGGGAAAATCACAGTTATCTGTTGCAAAAGGAAAAACAGCAGTAACAGGCAAACGGTCTGCGTCATCAGTTGATAGTTGAAACCGGCAACAGGGTAATCTCTTAAAACAATCAGAAAACCACATAAAAGCATCGGTATAAATACTGATTTCAGAGGAACATACAGGTTACGGTGAAATATCCCCGATATGATACCTGCTATACCAACGCCTGTTATCAAGCCAAACCATTTGGGCGTTACTTCCTGATTTACAAAATGACGGGAAGTAACGAACAAAGTGATCCCGCATAGAATACCAAACAGCATTCCAACGGTTAATCTGTTTATGATGACTTTCATTGTTTCTTCCCTCTTTATCATATCTATCTTTCTATTAATTGGGTTATTAATCGAATATCAGCGCCAGTGAATCTCATGATCGGGTGTAACAAAGAATGTTTTACCTTTCTTTCGAAGCGTAAGATTTTCCAAATACAGCAATGCCTGCAACGGCGCACGATATTGCAACGAACCGCTGTCTGTTGCTGTTTGTTTACCCAGTGACGTCCATCTGTCTTTCGTCCAATAAAAACAGTTCATAACTGTGTCCCTCGTATATATGAAAACCTTCGGTACGTGGCAGGTAACGGATTTTACGAATCTGTTTCCGTTCTTGAAAATCAAGTCCCGTCCATGCCCCGCTTTTTTCGGCTGCATTATAATAAGTGGTCACGTCTCCGTCAAATGCCTTGTCACAGGTGTTGTTTGAATTATTCCATGCTCCCGGCGTACCGACAGGTGTTCCTGACAGTTTCTCTCCTGCCGAACCGTAAAATGCTATCTCGGAAACATCACAGTGCCCTCCTTCCGGCGATTTGTAACGGACATAACGGTAATGGACCGGCGTCCACAATGTGACATCGTTATAAAACATATCGGGAAGATGATTGATAATATGTAAAACCTTTGCATCGGAAAAGTCCGCTTGATTCGCTCCTTCGAATATGCCGTGATGCATTCGTTGTAACCACAGGGATGACGTGTTATTCGGATCAATTTTACTAAGAGTCAATAGCGTATCCGGATGATCCGGGGAAAGAATTATCCTGTTTCCATCATTATCCAGCCAAAAGGGATCTCCTGCCGGCGTTTGCCGGTTATTGGCATAATACACCGGGATATAAACGGCATTCCTCCCTATGGATGGAAAACGGCATGTGTCTTCACTGTCTTCAGTCCATGCGATGGGATAGAACTGACGGTTTTGCTCAAATGCAAGGTACACATACCCCGTTGGCGTCACGGGAGGATACTTGAGACAAACTGTAACCGTGTCCGTACATCCGGTATATTCCGCCGACACATCCTTCATGTTTTTATGTTCTCCCAGTAAAGGCGAGATATTGCTTTCTTCCGTTTGGATATTTTGCTGTATGGCAAATGTTTTACGATAAACTTTACTTTTCAGCCAGGTACGGTATGAGACGCCCGGATGCTGTTCATACGGATTCATCTCTGCTCCCATAAAGGGAATATGGTTCCCCGTGCTGTCACACACCGCATTCCAGGAATGTCCGGTTGGCCGGTTTATCCATCGGGGCGTAAAATCGAAGGTAACAGGTATGCCCAACGCCCTCATGCTAAAAACGGCTAACGTTGCCATGTCATCACATGTTCCCTTTGAAGAAGCCATCAACTGTGAGAAATTCATCGGTGGGAAGTCTTTGTCTATCCTGAATCTTGGCAACAGGCTATTGACAATGTTGCATGCTTCTACTGATGTAGTCGCGGGCTTATTCAATACCCTATCCAAATCCGCAAAACTGACAAGCACTTTTTCCCTCCAGTTCTCCAATGGTTCGACGCCCACCCGGTAAGGCAGTATTTCCTCACAGAAAACGTCAAAGGGGATATGTTTTCCCCATGGACGCTCCTGCCACACTTTGAAAGCCAGTTCAATATTATTGATCAGGTATCCGGCCGTAATACAGGTTATATCTTCCTGCACTACCGGCTCGCCTATTTTGTACGTATCCAACACCTTCTGCTTGTCCGAGGAGCTTGTCCACCGCAAGCGCACGGTTGCCACATCATTCCACGGGGCGTCATAATATGCCGAATACTTGCCCGGCATGTTCACAATCAGGAACTCTGCCGC
>JAIRZR010000364.1 GCA_031267155.1 Prevotellaceae bacterium
GCGGGTAGAACATATATTCGGATTTATGGAAATATCAATGAATGAAATGTATATCAATTGTGTCGACAACATGTTCCGTTAAATTCAACTGCGAGATGTTAATAACATGGGATAGGGGGTACGACAAAATTCCGCATTTCAATTCTCCGCAGGGGATAAATATCAATAGAGCAAGCGTTTATCTTCTGCTACAAGCTTTTTAAGGCTTGCACGCGATAGTAGTATCGAATTGTTTCTTACAGTAACTCTCGCCCGGATTACAAACCAGTCGTTACGTTCAATCTGCGGTTGATTCAAGCTCTAATGGAGTTGTGGTGTGCGTATTATCTTGTTTCTATTGATATTGATGCCCTACGGGCAATTTCGCGGCACATGGAAAACCTGATTTACAATTCTCCTTAGAGCCGATACCGGCTTAATTTTTATCTACTTGCAGCTTTATGGGAATTTTGTCGTACACTCCAATTTTTCACCCGCACGCAGTATAAACGATTTTTTTATACTTTTGAGCCGTAAAATTTTATGTTAAAATGGCGCACAACATTAATAGAATAACAGAGTTACTGTCTGAAATAAAACATCCTGAAACGGGGAATGACATAGTTTCCCTGGGGATAGTTCGGAATCTCGAAACGGAAGACGGTATAATTGCTGCGGATCTTGTTTTCAAGCCGAACGACGCATTTGTTTCCTCAATAAAAAGAGCTGTTGACGAAAAACTTAAACAGGCTTTTCCTTCCGCCGAACTGAATATATCGGTTTCAAAAAGGCAGCCGTCCAGGCCGTCGAAAAAGGAATATCCCGATATTCAGGTAAAAAATATTCTGGCGGTTGCTTCGGGCAAGGGGGGAGTAGGCAAATCGACGGTATCGGTAAATCTGGCTGTAGCTTTGGCGCAGAGAGGCTTCAAGACCGGCCTGCTTGATGCGGACGTTTATGGGCCGTCCATTCCGACGATGCTGGGGATGAGCGGTGTGCGTCCTGTAATGATCGAGAGGGACGGGCTGGAATTTATCGAGCCTGTGGAGAAATTTGGAGTGAAATTCCTGTCCATCGGTTTTTTCCTGTCGCCGGACGACGCCGTGATATGGAGAGGACCGGCAGCAACGGGCGCTCTTAAACAGCTTGCCGGACAAGGCAACTGGGACGGTCTCGATTTCCTGCTGATAGATTTGCCTCCGGGAACAGGCGACGTACATCTCACGATATGCCAGGAACTTGACCTCACTGCGGCTATCATCGTTACTACGCCTCAGAAAGTCGCGCTCGCCGACGTCATACGCGGAACGAACATGTTCCGCAACAGGGATATCAACGTCCCTGTTGCAGGCCTGATTGAAAACATGGCATGGTTTACGCCTGCCGAATTGCCTGACAGCAAATATTATATCTTCGGACAGGGCGGCGGCAAAAAATTGGCGGCGGCAATGAGGATTCCTTTCCTCGGCGAAATCCCGCTGATACAGGGCATCAGGGAAAGCGGGGATACGGGCGTCCCTGTAGCGCTGGACAACAGCTCCGGCGCAGATTCGTTCCGGAAAATAGTTGATAGTCTGCTTCAGCAGCCGGTGATTAAAAAATAAAAAACAGTATAAAAGTCATGGATTCTTTATTTACGATTGATTTGGACAGGACATTTTACGACAAAAATCCGAAACTGTATAAAATGCTGCCGAAATTTGTGATGAGCTATCTGAAAAGGATTGTTCATCAGGACGAAGTAAACGAAATACTCACATCTTACGGACACGAATACAGTGGTTTGCCTTTTAACCGCAAAGTCCTGGAGCATCTGAACATCAGCTATAAAATTGAGAACAGGGAAAATTTTCCACCGAAAGACGGACGGTATATTTTCGCCTCAAACCACCCTCTGGGAGGACTGGACGGGATTGTCCTGATTGATCTTATCGGAGAAATTTACGGCAGCGTGAAATTCATTGTCAATGACATACTGATGTATCTGACGCCTTTGCGGGACGTTTTTGTGCCGGTAAACAAGCACGGAAAACAGCCGGCGGAATATGTGCTTATGATAGACGGGCTGTACAGTTCCGACAGGCAGGTGCTGTATTTTCCCGCCGGACTGTGTTCGAGGAAGATAAAGGGAAAAATACTTGATCCTGAATGGAAAAAAAGTTTTGTTGCAAAGGCGATAAAATACAGGAGGGATGTAGTGCCCATGTTCTTCGACGGGCGCAATTCCAGTTTTTTCTACAATCTCGCCAGTATCCGCAAATCGCTGGGGATAAAGGCAAATATCGAAATGCTGTATCTTTCCGATGAAATGTTCAGGCAAAGAAATGCGCAGTTTACCGTCAGGGCGGGCAAAAGTATCCCGTATCAGGATTTGCAGGAAATGGGAGTCAGAAAAGGCGTGGAATATGTCAGAAACAGGGTGTACGACTTGCAGAAAAACGGCTGATGGGAAAGGATAAGCTAAGAAAATTCGAAGAGAACAAACTGTTTAAGCATGTCTTTCAGCCTTCTTCCGGCGACATGATAAGCTCCGCCCGGGAATTTAAGGGAAAATGGAACGGAATATTCGGCAATTCCAATCCTGTGATTCTGGAGCTTGGATGTGGAAAGGGAGAATATTCCCTTGCCCTGTCGCGAAAATATCCCGACCGGAATTTTATCGGGATAGATATCAAGGGAGCGCGTATATGGCGCGGCGCAAAGACTGTTGCTGAAGAAAATATCCCAAACGTCGCCTTCCTGCGCATCCGTATAGAATTTATCGACAGTTTTTTCGCTCAAAACGAGATTGACGAAATATGGATTACTTTCCCCGATCCTCAAATAAACAAGCCCGACAAACGCCTGACCTCGCCACTGTTCCTTGAACGCTACCGCAAATTCCTGAAAAGCGAAGGCATTATCCATCTGAAAACAGACAGCAAAATGCTGCACGATTATACACTGAACGTGATAAGCGAAAACCGCTTCACACTGCTGGCTTCATATTCCGATATATCCGTGCAGAATCCCAATGATGAACTCCTGAGTATAAAGACTTTCTACGAAGCGCGGTATGCAGCAAAGGGAATACCGATTACATATCTGAAATTCCGGAACAGCCTGTTTCAGGGATGCGAAATAAA
>JAIRZR010000371.1 GCA_031267155.1 Prevotellaceae bacterium
GAGATGTGGGTCACGTACACAAACCCTGAAGGGAAAGTGTGTCAGTTTAAATCGGGCTGTTTCACAAAAGATCTGGAAGAAACAGCCCGTATCCTGCGTCGGGAACAGGTAAGCGATGCAGCGATGGAATCGACCGGAGTATATGGCGGTCCTTTGCGGGAGAAACTGGAAGTGGCCGGAATCAGTGTCACCGTAATCAATCCGGGCATGTACAGGAAACCGGATGAGAAAACTGATCCGCATGACAGTTCGTGGATACATTTGTACTATTCGGCAGATTTGTTTAAAAAATCACATTTTGCACTGGAACAGTGGCGGGATTTACGGGAACATATCCATGAGCGGGATATTGCATTCCTTAAGAAAATTCAATCTTCGCCTGTTTTTTCCCAGATGAGTTTTTTCCCGAAACCGAGCCTGTTATCGGTAAATTTCGTATAAGTTATTTCTATTATCCACACAGGCATTCCCGACAGCGCTGCGTATGGAAAGCGTTTGAGATATGCCTTTACTGCCCTGGTTTTAAGCTGTCCTGAAACTTCCGCCATTTTTCCGCAGAACTGCAGTCCCTGTATTTTGCCTACCGTTTCGGTTTCCAGAACGATGGAGCCTGCAACGAAAGGATTTTGAGTTGCTTCCATTATATGCCGCGTATTTTTACCGGAAGTGAACACCAGGCAAAATTCCTTTTCCAGCAGGGCATAAAACATGTTTGAGCAGTACGGAACCGCACCGGCGCAAGTTGCCAGAGTAAGGACGTGATGCTTTTTAATAAATTCAATTACAGAAGAATCCGGTAACATATCCACTACCATTTGCGCGATTGCAGTTTCAGACGTGCGGCGCCTGTAAACGCGGCGGAAACAATCACAAAATACACGATGTCGCGTATATCTATAACTCCGCGGCTCAGCGATTTATAGTGCTCGTTTATTCCAAGGGAAATTAAGAATGTATTGACGGGTTTCAGCGGCGCCATCGAAGCCAGACCGTCGAATCCCGTATATGCGAAAAAGCAGAGCGCCGAGGAAACGATGAAGGCAACTATCTGGTTATCCGTCAGCGATGATGCGAATATCCCTATTGCGGCGTATGCCGAAGCGAGGAAAAACAGTCCGGCAAACGAGCCCCATGTCCCTCCGGAATCTATATTGCCCACGGGATTCCCGATGAAATAGACCGTCGCAAAATATATCAGGCATGGGAGCAGCGAGAGCAGTATAAGTGTCACGGCAGCAAGATATTTAGCCATTACCAGCTGTATTTCGGATACGGGATGTGTCAGCAGCAGTTCAATCGTGCCCGTCTTGCGTTCCTCCGCAAAACTGCGCATTGTCGTTGCCGGTACAAGAAACAGGAAAACCCATGGCGCAATGAAAAACAGGGTATCAATTGTGGAATATCCCCCGTCCAGAATATTGAACTCGCCCGGATTGATCCACATGAACCATCCCGTAAGCGCCAGGAATACAATGATTGCCATGTATCCCGTCAAGGATGAGAAAAACGAAACAATTTCTTTTTTGTAAATGCTGTACATATCTGCGTTTTTTTATGCTGTTCCAAAATATTTATTCAAGAGTTCCCTTGCTGCAATAAACGATGAAATCCTGTCCGTTGCCACCCTGTCTTCGTAGTCGCCCAGTATGCTGCGGATTTGCGGATTCGAGTAGAAATTGTTCTGCAAAGTCTCGTTTATAGTTTCGTACATCCAGAATTTGGTCTGTTCCTGACGGTTCGACTGGAGAAAGCCGTTTCTTCCGGTCAGTGAAACATATTCGTTGATCGAGCTCCAGATTTCTTCCATTCCCGTTTTTTTCTTCGACGAAGTTGTGAGGACTTTCGGCGTCCATTTCGATGCAGCCGGAGGAAACAGATGCATCGCGCTTTGATACTGCGCTTTTGCAAGCATCGCCTTTTCGATATTGTTCCCGTCGGCTTTGTTGATGACAATCATGTTTGCCATTTCCATTATTCCCCTCTTGATTCCCTGCAGTTCGTCGCCCGCTCCGGAAATCATCAGCAAAAGGAAAAAATCGACCATCGAATGTACTGTTGTTTCCGACTGTCCAACGCCTACGGTCTCAATAAAAATCGTATCGAATCCCGCCGCTTCACACAAAATCACCGACTCCCTCGTCTTGCGGGCGACGCCTCCCAGCGATCCTGCCGAAGGACTTGGACGTATAAACGCATTCGGATCGCAGCTAAGCTCGATCATCCGGGTTTTGTCGCCGAGTATGCTGCCTTTCGAACGTTCGCTGCTGGGATCAATTGCCAGCACTGCGAGCTTGTGTCCCCAGGAAGTTATTTTCTTGCCGAATGCCTCGATAAACGTGCTTTTCCCCGCGCCGGGTACTCCCGTTATGCCTATGCGTATCGATTTCCCCGAGTAGGGAAGACATTTTTCTATGATTGCCTGAGCCATTTCGTGATGTTCGTCCAGAAGACTTTCGACAAGGGTGATAGCCTTGCTTAAAACGGTCATCCGTCCTTCCAGAATCCCCTCGACATACTGTTCCGTTGTAAGCGGCTGTTTCCGGTTTCTCCTGATTCGCATCATCGCTTCCGGATTGACAACAGGCGGCTGCTCTATTCCCGGATTGACTACCAATGCACTTTTCTCCAATAATTTATCCATTTCAATAATATTGTTGTAGCCGGCAAAATTAGTAAATTATTAATCAATCGAAAATTTCGGCGAAATATTATTTTGAGATTGATGCGAGGTTAAATTTATTACTTTTGTTGTATTAAAGAATTGATTTAACCGATTGGCAGAGGTAAACCATTCTGATACCCAGACTTGAAAGTCTGTTCGGGGTATTGGACCTCTGCCGGTCAAACTGAAGATACTGTATAGAATTTCAGGTTTTAGTACACATCAGTTTTCGGTTAAATCACTATTAAAATGTATTAATTAAAATACTGTTGCAAAAGTATGAAAAAAGTTTTATTTATCGGGATTGATTTCTCAAAAAAGACGTTTGATGCAACGTTAATGCATCATGACCGGCTCGAAGAGATGCATCACAAAGCATT
>JAIRZR010000377.1 GCA_031267155.1 Prevotellaceae bacterium
GCTATTCTGAAATTTTCAGTATTTCTGTACCCTCTTCCAATTGTCTTTCATATAACAACATTGCAAACGAATAATATGAAGCAGATTATGGATACGACAAAAAATCCCGTCAGTCCCCCATTAAAGGTTTTAATGCAAAAAGCATATAACATTGCCGGAATCAGAAATCCCGTCAGGGATGAAATATTGGTAGAGATCAATTCATTGTCCAGCAAAATCCCGTCAGGGATGACATGTGGTATCTTCGTTTTTACATTTCATCCCTTTCATATAACAACATCGCAAACGACTGATATGACGCAGATTATTGATGCGACAAAAAATCCCGTCAGGGATGAAATATCGGTATGGCGTGCAATTTATTCGCAGTATTCTGAAACTGTTATATCCTGTTTATTTCACATTCCTTTAGCAGCTTTTTCCAATCGCAAAGCCGACGAAAGTTGCGGAAAAGCAGACAACTACACTTGCGAGTATATAAACAAGGCTGAGGCTGTAATTTCCGTTTCGCATCAGGTTAATATTTTCGTATGCAAAAGCCGAAAAAGTGGTATATCCTCCACAAATCCCTGTTGTGAGAAACAGTCTTATCTGTGGAGAAAACCATGAGTAACGCTCCGACAGCCCGAATGCAATACCGATAATCAGGCATCCGGTAAAATTCACTGCAAATGTTCCGCAGATTGCGGGAAAGCGGGTGATCCGGCCTGTGATGAAACAGGTTGCAAGATAGCGCAGCATGCTTCCCAGTCCACCGCCCAGTCCTACCAGCAGGAGTGTTTTCATAAGTTGGAAGTCGAAAATTTCTGTTCCCTGAGCCACTTATCCATTGCCTTGGCTGCCCGCCGACCGTCGCCCATTGCAAGAATCACGGTGGCGCCTCCACGAACGATATCGCCGCCGGCAAAAATCATCGGAATATCCGACTGCATGGTTTCATCGTTCACTATAACCGTTCCCCATTTGCTGACATTCAATCCCTTTACGGAAGAAGGAATCAGCGGATTTGGAGAAACGCCAACGCTGACTATGACCTCGT
Organism: Prevotellaceae bacterium; assembly: GCA_031267155.1. Taxonomy (GTDB): domain Bacteria; phylum Bacteroidota; class Bacteroidia; order Bacteroidales; family UBA932; genus JAIRLF01. The sequence goes on from JAIRZR010000377.1 coordinate 1,040, forward strand.
CGACCTCGATCAGTTCCGTTTCTCCGGGAACTTCCACCGGCGAACGCCTGCCCGAAGCGTCGGGTTCTCCGAGTTCCATCACCTGCAGCAGCATGTGACTTACGCGTCCATGTTCGTTACCGCTATATTCTACGGGGTTGCGCAAAGTCATAAACTCGATGCCCTCTTCTTTGGCATGTTTAACTTCCTCGAGACGTGCCGGCATCTCTTCCTCCGAACGGCGGTACACAATCATTGCCCGTTCGGCGCCCAGCCTGCGTGCCGTTCTTACGGAATCCATCGCCGTATTTCCTCCTCCGATGACCGCCACTTTTTTGCCCGTCAATACCGGCGTATCCGATTCGGGATTGCTGGCGTCCATCAGATTGACGCGTGTAAGATACTCGTTTGAAGACATTACGCCTACCAGATTTTCTCCCCTGATATTCATGAAACGGGGCAGTCCCGCTCCGCTTCCCACGAAAATCCCGCGAAATCCGTCTTCCTTTAAATCGTCGATGCTGACTGTTTTTCCTACAATACAGTTGTTCACAAACTTCACTCCCATCGAGCGGAGACTGTCGATCTCCACATCAACGATTTCGTTTGGCAGGCGAAAAACCGGAATACCGTACTTCAGTACCCCGCCGATTTCGTGCAGCGCCTCAAACACGGTAACCGAATATCCCGCTTTTGCCATGTCTCCGCTGAACGACAATCCCGCCGGACCCGAACCGACTACAGCGATTTTGATTCCGTTGGCGGGAGCGGTTTCGGGCACCGAGACCTGTCCGCTTTCACGCTCGCAGTCGGCGGCGAAACGTTCAAGATAACCGATGGCTACCGCTTCCTTCTTCATTTTTACGTGGATGCATTTAGCTTCGCACTGTTTTTCCTGCGGACAGACACGCCCGCAAACGGCAGGAAGAGCCGATGTTTCCTTCAAGACTTTGGCTGCTTCGAGAAATTCGCCTCTTTCAATATTTTTGATAAACGAGGGAATATCTACCTCTACGGGACAGCCTTCGATGCAGCCTGGCCTGGCGCAATCCAGACAGCGACACGCTTCGGTTACAGCCATTTCCGCCGTCAGTCCCAGATTTACTTCTTCGGTATTACGGCTGCGGATTTCCGGATTTGCTTCCGGCATGTGAACACGCCGGATTTCTGCCCGTTCCTTCGCTTTCATTGTGCTGCGCAGGTTTACGCGCCATGTCTCATTTCTTTTTTCCATAATCTATCTTGTTCCGGCATTACATTTGTTTTCATGCTTATGCATGTCCGACTGTTCAATATCCCGGTAACCGGCAAGACGCATCATCATTTCGTCGAAATCGACCAGATGGGCGTCAAATTCGGGACCGTCCACGCATACGAATTTGGTTTTGCCGCCCACAGTCACGCGGCATGCTCCACACATTCCCGTACCGTCCACCATTATGGTATTCAGGGAGGCAATGGTCGGGATACTGTATTTTTTTGTCAGGAGGCTAACAAATTTCATCATCACGGCAGGTCCTATTGTCACGCACCTGTCAACTTTTTCGCGCTGGATAATCATTTCGACTCCATTGGTAACCAGTCCCCGGTTGCCATACGAACCGTCATCGGTCATGATTATCAGCTCGTCGGACAGTTTCCTCATCTGCTCTTCCATGATAATCAAGTCTCCGGTACGCGCGGCAAGAACGGTAAGCACACGGTTTCCCGATTCCCTCAAAGCCTTGACAATGGGAAGCATCGGGGCAGTACCCACTCCTCCGCAGGCGCAAACGACCGTACCGAAATTTTCGATGTGCGTCGCCTGTCCCAGAGGACCAACCAAATCTGTGATATAATCGCCTTCGTTCAAGGCGCACAGTTTTGTCGATGAGACGCCTACCTGCTGTACGACAAGCGTAATTGTCCCTTTTTCCACACTGGATTCGGCAATGGTAAGCGGAACCCGTTCCCCTTTTGTGCCGATTCTGACGATTACGAAATGTCCCGCACGATGGGCTTTTGCAATCAGAGGCGCTTCTATTTCAAATTTTACAACATTAGCCGAAAAATATTCCTTACTAATAACTTTATTCATCAAATACAGTTAGTTATAATTATATAATAATTTGCAAATGTACTGAAATAATTGAAAACTCAATCTATTTCAAGCATACGCCAGCCTGATTGATGCAAATTTAACAGTTTCAAGCAAAATCCGATACTAACACCTATATGATTTTGGATTTTTTCATACTTTTGTGCCGGAAATATTAAAGTAATGTTACTGTAATGAATATTAAATCGGTTCTGAAAACTATTAAGGCATATATATTTATATCTCTGGGGATCTTCATATATGCATTTGCATGGAAGGCGTTTTTGATACCCAACGAAATAACCGGCGGAGGCGTTGCCGGCATTGCTACGATCCTGTATTTCGTGTCCGGAGCAAAAGTTTCGACAGGTATAAGCATTTTAGTAATCAACGCCATTTTGCTGGCGATAGCGTTCAATGTCCTGGGAAAGGGCTTCGGGGCAAAAACAGTTTACGGGGTTGTTTTCCTTTCGCTCATGTTTTCCTTCCTCAAGTCGCCGGACTTCATTGCGGGGCAGTTCGGTGAAAGCGACAAGCTGATCTGCGCCATCATCGGCGGCATTCTCAGCGGAGCGGGCGTCGTGCTGGTTTTCAGGCAGGGAGGCAGTACCGGAGGGACGGATATCGTGGTCATGATTCTCAACAAATACTATAACACGACCCCGGGCAAGGTATTTCTCTACTGCGACATAGTAATCATTGGAATGTCGTACTTTATCAATCACGACCTCCGGACGATCATTTACGGATATGTGATGATGGGCGTCTTTTCCTATACGGTTGATCTCCTGCTGTCGGGAAACAAACAGTCGGTGCAGATACTGATTTTCTCGCGCAGGTACGCGGAAATCGCCGATTCCATTGTCCGGCTGAAGAAGCGCGGGGTAACAGCACTCGACGCAACAGGATGGTACACCGGGGAATCGACTAAGGTCTTGATTGTCCTTGTACGCAAACATGAACTCAACGACATCTACCGCATAATAAAGTCGGTCGACCCCGAAGCCCTCATATCGGTGGCAAATGTGATGGGCGTATTCGGAAAGGGTTTCGACATCATCAAAACGTCAAGAAAGAGAAAATACCTGAACTGAGGCGGCAAAATGACCCGAACGAAGGAAACGGGGAAAAGCCCGCAAATCACCATGTTGAAAAAATACTCGCGGCATAAAAGCGCGTACTTTTTTGCGTTTTGATATTTTCATGTAATTTTGGCGAAATTTTTTTAATGGATTATATAATGTTATGACATACACAGGAGCAAAAGTAGAACTGGAAATAGAAAAGATTCCGAACGGACTGGAAAATCCGGAATGGCCCCTTCTCATTGCGGGTCCCTGCAGCGCCGAAAGCGAAGAACAGCTGATGGATACGGCGCAGAAACTTATAGCGACAAAACGGATAAGCGCCTTCAGGGCGGGAATATGGAAACCGCGCACGCGCCCAAATTCCTTCGAGGGAATAGGGGTGAAGGGTTTGCCCTGGATGCAGGAGGTGAAACGCAAAACCGGGCTGCGCATCGCAACCGAAGTGGCAAATGCAGAACATGTTGAACTGGCTCTGAAATACGGAGTCGATATTCTCTGGATCGGCGCACGCACTTCTGCAAACCCGTTCTCCGTCCAGGAAATCGCGGATTCGCTGAAAGGCGTTGACGTCGCAGTGCTGATAAAGAATCCCGTCAATCCCGATACGGAACTGTGGATCGGCGCGCTGGAAAGGATCAACAAGGCTGGAATAAGGAAGCTGGCAGCAATTCACAGGGGCTTTTCGTCGCACGAAAAAAGTGTTTTCAGAAACGCTCCCATGTGGAATATCCCGATCGAACTCAAATCCGCATGTCCGGAACTGCCGATAATCTGCGATCCAAGCCACATTTGCGGAAATACGGAACTCATACCGTTCATCTCCCAGAAAGCGCTGGACATGAATGTCGATGGCTTGATGATCGAATCCCACAACAATCCACCCTGCGCATGGAGCGACGCCAAACAGCAACTGCTCCCCGAACAGTACGGGGAACTGATACACGGGCTGCTTCTGCGCTCCGTTTCGATGAAGGGCGAGGATCAGACAGTACTGTCCGAACTGCGCAGCAGTATCGACCGCCTGGACGACGAGATAATCCAGAAACTCTCGCTGAGAATGAAAATATCAGGCAAAATCGGCGAGTATAAAAAGGAAAACAGTGTGACGATACTGCAGATGGACAGGTGGAAAAACATTGTAGACAACCGTATAAACATGGGCAAGGCAATGGGACTGAGCGAAAACTTCCTGAAAGAGTATCTTGACCTTGTACATCAGGAGTCGATCAACGTTCAGTCGAATGTGATGAACGAAAAAAAGAACTGAAAAAAAAATCATGAACCGTAAATTGTTCACCATGCTTGTCCTGTTTGCCGCACTGGCATTTCCGTCCTGCGGAGAGGAAGATCCCGTCGAAAAGCAGGAGGAAAGGATTGATGCGTATATCAAGGCAAAAATGACTAAAAATCCGGGAATGAAACTGTCCAGCGACGGGAATGTCCATTACTTATATACGCCTGGAGATACAACGGTGAGCGTTTCGGCAGGCGATTCGGTATATTTCTATTATGCGGGAACGCTTGTCACCGATACCATGAGATATTTCGATACTAATGAGAAGGCGCTTGCAGACGCTATGAAACTGAATACCGGTTCCAAAACATTCGAACCGCTCGGCGTGACTGCAGGCAGCGGCAGCCTATTGCCAGGACTGGATATCGGACTGAAAATGACTCATCCGGGAGACAGAGGCGATATCATATTCAATTCGGACCTGGGTTTTGGAAACAGGGCAAACGGTATTGTGCCTCCCCTGTCCCCCCTGATTTTCAAGGTTACGATTGTCAGGATAAGAAAAAAATGAAGGCTTTAGCGCCGGTATCACAAATGCCTGAAAATATCGGGAATTGTTTTCACAGCATTTCCGTCAGGGACAATACAGTTTTCTATAATAATTTCATGGGACACAATACGGTCTAAAGCCCTGCATCATCGTTACTATGATTGCGTTTACAGTCGAGGCTCAACTGTTACCTTAGACGAGGCTGGAGACTTGCTTCTAACTCGGTCATCCGTGTCGACAATTTATACTGTGTCCAGCATAGAGACGCGATGCTCGCGTCTCCACGATGATTCGCCATGAGACTGGACATCGTATAAATTGTCGATAAAGGCCTCCAGTCGGGTGCATTTCAAAATGTCGGAAAAAAGATATACTTTTGCAAATCAAAATTATATAATAAAAGATATATACATGAAGACAAAAGAAAAATTTTTAGATGAGATGAGCAATTTATGGGATAAATTGCAGGATATTGAGCAAA
>JAIRZR010000402.1 GCA_031267155.1 Prevotellaceae bacterium
AATGCTGCATTTATTGTTATCATGTCATGTGGTATATTTTGTTTTATAATTTCTTCAATAATTTCCAGCGCCTTTTTACAATCTATCACTCCTAATGCCTTTAGCATTTCAGATTGGGTTTCCCATGTCCGTTCGTATTTTCGTTCTTCCAGATATTTTTGATATAATTCTTCTCCTAATTCTGTCATTTTATTTTTCCCAATTTCTACAGCAGCCCGTCTTCTTTCAGGTGTTTTTTTTGAGTTTAATTTTTCTCTTGTTTCATCAATTGTCATAATAATTCCTCCATAAATGTCTTTTATCCGTATTCCGTATCATGTTCTTATAATTTTTTCCGGAGCAAAGATAAGCAAAATAATCAGCGAAGTCTCCGCATGTAAGAGTTTTGGTTTGCTTTTCCAATACTTCGGACTTGATCACCGGAAATATTTCGCCCTAAGTTCATGGAATCTGAAATTATACCGCGCATGGTATAAATTTATTTTACAGGCAAATACGGAATCATGCAAAGATTTTTTTGCGAAAAGTATATTGGATTTGGAAAAATAGTGTACATTTGCGCCGTAAAAATGAATTGATATGAATTTTAATGCAAGAGGTAATTTTTGGTGGTGGCGTTCGCAGTTTCAGAATTGTGAATGAAGATTATCGTGCATTGACTGTAGATGGGGGTTGTCGGATTTCACGGCAGCCCTCAAATTTTTGGTACATGCAGGCAAATTAAATAAATGTAATTATATGGATTATAATGTTAATAACGAAGGGTTTTACGGAGAATTTGGAGGAGCTTACATTCCCGAAATCCTTTATTCGAATGTTGAAAATCTGAAGAACAACTATTTGCGGATTATCAACGAAGACAGTTTCAAGGCCGAGTTCGAGGTTTTGATGCGCGATTATGTGGGACGTCCGTCTCCGCTGTACTTTGCAGGACGCCTGTCTCAAAAGTACGGGACGCGCATATATCTCAAGCGTGAGGATTTGAACCATACCGGAGCGCATAAAATCAACAACACTGTCGGGCAAATGCTTCTGGCGCAGCGTATGGGCAAGACCCGCATCATCGCCGAAACGGGAGCGGGACAGCACGGTTTGGCAACGGCAACCGTGTGTGCACTGCGGGGGATGAAATGTATTGTGTACATGGGCGAAACCGACATTGCCCGGCAGCAGCTCAATGTGCAGAAAATGAAAATGCTCGGGGCAGAAGTGCGTTCCGTGTCAAGCGGCAATAAAACCCTGAAAGACGCTACCAACGAGGCTATTCGCGACTGGTGCTGCAATCCCTCGGACACTCACTATATCATAGGCTCGACCGTCGGACCCCATCCCTATCCCGACATTGTCGCCCGTTTCCAAAGCATTATAAGCCGGGAAATCAAGTCCCAACTTGCTGAAAAGGAAGGACGCGATTATCCCGATTACCTGATTGCCTGCGTCGGCGGAGGAAGTAACGCCGCCGGTACGTTTTATCATTATCTGAACGATATGAGGGTGAAACTCATCGGAGTGGAAGCCGCCGGTCTGGGAGTGGATACCGACAAAACCGCGGCAACCATCCATCTTGGCAAAAAAGGCATTATTCACGGGAGCCGGACGTTTGTGATGCAGGACGAAGACGGGCAGATCACCGAACCGTATTCCATTTCGGCGGGACTGGATTATCCGGGGATAGGTCCTGTTCATGCCAGTCTTTTTACCACACAGCGCGCGGAGTATCTGGCTGTAAGCGACAGTGAAGCGCTTGCTGCGGCAGTCGAGCTGACTCAGCTGGAGGGCATTATCCCCGCTCTGGAATCGTCGCATGCGCTTGCCGTTTTCGGGCAGAAAAAGTTCAAGCAGGAAGATATACTCGTTCTGTGCCTTTCGGGACGGGGGGATAAGGACATGGATACCTTTTTGGAACAGATCGGCAGAAGTTAATTTGATAATTTTATAAAAATATAAATGATGAATACAAAAATAACAGTTATACGTAAAAATTTGCTTGCCGATTTGCAGACGCCGGTAAGTATTTATCTAAAAGTTAGAGATATGTCGCCGCAGTCGGCGCTGCTCGAAAGTTCCGACTATCATTCGGCGGACAACAGTTTTTCGTTTATCGGAATTGAGCCTGTTGCGTCCTTTTCTGTCAGCAATGGCACGGTTATCATGCAATATCCCGACGGGCAGATCGTGGAGAGTTCGCTTGCCGGAAACAGTTTGCCAAATGTATTGAACAGTTTTGTGAAAAGTTTCGAAACAGTGGGAGAAAACAGCAGCGAAAACGGTTTTTTCGGCTACACGGCTTATGATACGGTAAAGTATCTGGAAAATATAAGCATTGATCTTTCCCGGGATTCCCTGCCGGAAATAAAATACATCCTCTACCGCTTTGTGATTGCCATCAATCACCTGCGCAACGAAATGAGCATAACCGAAAACCTGACGGCAGGACAGCAAAGCCGCATGGACGAACTGATTTCCACTATAGACAGCCGCAATTTCCCGATCTACGATTTCAATTCACTGGGAGAACCCTCCTCATCCATCTCGGACAGCGATTATAAGGAAATGGTTGAGCGGGGAATAAAACACTGCATGCGCGGGGATGTGTTCCAGATTGTGCTTTCGCGTCGTTTCGAGCAGCGTTTCACCGGAGATGATTTCAAGGTTTACAGGGCTTTGCGCTCGATAAATCCTTCACCATATCTTTTCTATTTCGATTTCGGGTCGTACCGAATATTCGGCTCGTCGCCGGAAACACATGTCAAAGTCGATAAGAATACTGCTACCATTGACCCTATCGCAGGCACTGTTCCCCGCACGGGCAATGACGAAAAGGACGCCGAACTTGCGAAAATACTTCTTGAAGATCCGAAGGAAAATGCCGAACATGTCATGCTGGTTGATCTGGCGCGCAACGACCTTAGCCGCAATTCGAAGAATGTATATGTGAAATCATACAAGGAAATACAGTTTTATTCGCATGTGATTCACATGGTATCACGTGTGTGCGGAGAAATATCTCCGGAACTGAACCGAATAAGCCTTTTTGCGGATACTTTTCCGGCAGGTACGCTTTCCGGAGCGCCAAAGGTACGCGCCATGCAGCTGATCAATCAGATAGAAAAACATCCGAGAGGGATTTACGGCGGATGCATAGGACATATCGGATTCGACGGAAATCTGAATCAGGCTATAACAATCAGAACTTTCGTCAGTTGCAATAACACTCTCTACTATCAGGCGGGAGCGGGGATAGTGTCAAAATCCAAACCCGAAAACGAACTCGCAGAAGTAAACAGCAAACTGGGAGCGCTGAATAAGGCAATTGAACTTGCCAATAAAAAACAGTGGTGAAACAGAGGCCAGTCGAAAAACGAAACCGCAATCTGCGTATCAGGAGAAACAAACTGAAGCTGGCAGGCGAAAATCCCGAAGTTGGCGTGTATTTCATCAATGAGGCTACAGGCGAACTGATCAAAGTGGAAGCCGACGAAATCGTTGATAACAAACCTCCCGAACTGATCCTTCTGCCACCACTGCTCCTTTTCGGACGGAGTTTCCAGGAATGCATGATCCGCAAACTGATTCTACGGTTCCGTAGCGGGTTTGGACTTTTTTTTACACGACGGTCGAGATGCTCCCTAATATAATAGCTGAAACGAAGTCTCCTAATATAGGCAAACAGTGGACGACAAAAATCCCCGCTCCAAATGTCGGCATCGGCAGTGTGAGCGAGGATTTTCTTTCTCCCTGTACCGAAATTATTTCTCCGAACGGGGAAAATCCTCCCTTTTAGTCAGGACGTCCTCGCTTTAAGCCCGCACAGTATAATAAAACAGAAAGAGCACAAAGTATTCTGTGCTCTTTCTTCAATTAATTTATATTAAGCAAAGACAAACAAACAACTAATTTCTCCTTTTCCCGTTGAAAGGTTTACGTCCGCCTCTATCGCCTCTGTCACTCCGATCGCCTCTGTCTCTGTCTCTGCCGGGTCTGTCTCTTCTGTCCGGTCGTTCAGTATGTTCGGGTTCGACATATCCTTCGGGCTTGGGCAGGAGCACGCGCCTTGACAGTCTCAGTTTGCCTGTTTTTTCTTCAATTTCCAGCAGTTTGACTTCGACTTCGTCTCCTTCCTTCAGGACTTCTTCTACAGTATTCAGACGTTTCCAGTCGATTTCGGAGATATGCAGCAAGCCGTCTTTTCCGGGAAGAATTTCCACAAAAGCGCCATAGCTGTGTATAGCCCTGACCTTTCCCTTATATATTGTACCGGGTTCCGGTCCGAAAGCAATGATTTTGATCCTTGCAATAGCATCGTCGATCATTTCCTTGTCGGGAGCGAAAACATCGACAAATCCCTTTCCATCCTTTTCGGTAATAGTGATTGTCGTGTTGGTGAGTTTCTGTATTTCCTGTATCACTTTTCCGCCCGGACCTATAACCGCGCCGATAGTGTCTGCAGCGATAACTATCTGTTCTATACGCGGGACGAATGGCTTGTAGTCCTCTCTCGGTTCCGAAATGGTTTTCATCATTTCGTCCAGTATGTGTAAACGTCCCTTTTTAGCCTGTTCCAGCGCCTCTTCCAGTATTTCGTGGGAAAGTCCGTCCACCTTTATATCCATCTGCGTTGCAGTGATGCCGTCCCTGGTTCCCGTCACCTTGAAATCCATATCGCCCAAATGGTCTTCATCGCCAAGTATATCGGAGAGAATAGCGTATCTGCTGGCTTTATTTTCGGATATCAGACCCATGGCTATTCCGGAAACGGGTTTCTTCAGTTTCACTCCCGCATCCATGAGCGCCATAGTTCCCGCACAGACGGTAGCCATTGACGACGAACCGTTGGATTCCAGAATGTCGGAAACAACGCGTACGGCATAAGGATTCTCTTCCCCTACCGGAACCATGGGCTTCAATGCCCTGAAAGCCAGATTTCCGTGACCGATTTCCCTTCTGCCCGTACTTCTGATGGGTTTTGCTTCTCCCGTAGAGTATGGAGGAAAATTGTAGTGTAAAACAAACTGTTCCGAACCCTGCACCAAAACGTCGTCGACCTGCTTTTCATCTAATTTGGTGCCAAGAGTAACGGAAGTAAGCGACTGGGTTTCACCGCGGGTAAAGATAGCCGATCCATGTACGGCGGGCAGATAGTCGACTTCGCTCCATATCGGGCGTATTTCCGCAGTCGAACGTCCGTCGAGCCGGATGCCTTCGTCGAGTATCATTCTGCGCATTGCCCGTTTCTCCACATCGTGGTAATATCGAAGAACCAGAGGTGTTTTCTCCTCGCGTTCTTCTTCGGGAATGGTTTCGATGTATTCTTCTACAAGAGCCTCGAAAGCATCGGTACGCTCGTGTTTGCCTGTTCCCGATTTCGCGATTTGATAGCAGCGGTCGTAGCAAAATTCTTCGACAGCCTTCCTCAAATCCTCGTCGTTCTCCTCATGGCAGTATTCCCTTTTAACCGTCTTGCCTGTCTCTTCCTGAAGGTCAAGCAGAACCCTGCAATGCTCCTTTATCTCTTCATGGGCGAATTTTATGGCTTCCAGCATGTCGTGTTCCGAAACTTCTTTCATTTCCCCTTCCACCATCATTATGTTGTCCAGGGTTGCTCCTACCATGATATCAATATCGGCCTCAGCCAGTTGAGAGAAATTCGGATTTGTTACAAGTTCACCGTTAACGCGCGCCACGCGGACTTCCGAAATCGGTCCGTTGAAAGGAATGTCCGATACGGCAAGCGCCGCCGAAGCAGCCAGCCCCGACAGTGCGTCGGGCATAATGTCTTTGTCGGCAGAGATTAAGGTGATGGTAACATAAACTTCGGCATGAAAATTGTCAGGAAACAGAGGACGCAACGCTCTGTCGACCAGTCTTGAAGTAAGTATTTCATTGTCGGATGGCCGCGCTTCCCTTTTCAAAAACCCGCCCGGGAAACGCCCTGAGGCGGCATATTTTTCTTTGTATTCAACCTGCAGGGGCATAAAATCTACTTCCGGCTTTGCTTCCTTTGCACAGGTAACAGCAGCCAAAAGCATTGTCTTTCCCATTTTCACAACAACAGAGCCATCAGCCTGTTTTGCCAGCTTGCCGGTTTCTATCTCTATTTCCCGGCCGTCTTTCAGTACGATTGTCTTTTTAACGATATTCATTTTTATTTACTTTATAATCTTGTCAGAATAATTTTGATTCGGTTACAGCTTTCCTCAGGCTTATGTTAAAGGTAAAACAAAAAAAGAAGGTAATGCATTTGCAGGATTACCTTCTTTAGCAGTCTTTTTATTTTCTAAGATTCAGCGCTTTAACTATATTCCTGTATCTTTCGATATCTACCCGTTTCAAATAATCAAGCAAACGGCGTCTTTTACCTACCATACGTAATAAAGAACGTTCGGTGCCGTGGTCTTTCTTATTGACCTTCAAGTGCGCCGTAAGATGGTTGATACGGTAGGAAAATAAAGCGACTTGGCTCTCAGGCGAGCCGGTGTCTGTATTAGACTTCCCGTAATCTTTGAAAATTTCTTGTTTCCTTTCTGCTGTTAAATAATTCATTATAATACTTTTTAAGAAATTTCGTGGCGCAAAGGTATATCTTTTTTTTTAATTAAAAGAAAAATGATAAAAATAATTAAATATTGGTGCTTGAAAAACCCGTTTTTATGAAGCGTATCGATACTTAAAGCCCTGGACAGTTGCATATAATAAAAACAGTAAAATGTTTATATCCGGATATAAAAATAAATGATTTTGTCTGAATCAGGATTAAAGAATTTACAAAAATAAAAAACTCCTTTACTAATGTTGCCAATTTTGGCTTTTGATACCCGGAATTTCCTTGGAATTTTTCGTGTTTTGGCTTTTGACGTCCGGAATTCCTTGGAATTTTTCGTGTTTTGGCTTTTGACGCCCGGAATTCCAAAGAATTTTTCGTGTTTTGGCTTTTGACACCAGAAATTCCAAAGAATTTTTCGTCCCGAAGTCTCTGGCGCTAAAAATTCCAAAGAAGTCGGGAATATTCAACAAAAGAAACCACAATATCTAAAAAAGATATTGCGGTTATACAGGTATCCTTTACCACTTTCGCAGCCATTTCCTGAACGGGATATCATACCATTTCATGGCAGCATACGAAATCAGAAGCGTGGCGGTAAAGACGGCAAACGGAACCCAGCCTGCTTCGGCAAGAGGAATTTTCGTGTCCGACGCCCAAGCCGTATGCACGTAACAGAGCGGATAATTCACAAGATATACCGGATAGGAAATATCTCCCAGCAGCTTGCACATGCGCGAACCGCGCCTGCTTTTCACCGTCCCGCCTGCTCCCATTGCTACGATCAGAGGAAAAACGGCAATAATGATGGCGGCTTCGTATATTCCGTTCATCCACAGCGATTCGGCGCCTCCTATCCGCGGTATGGAGAGAACTGCCACGAGCAGCAGGCTGCAGCACATAAACGCCTGCGGCACACGAATTACTTTGCCAAGCCGGTACAGCAGCAGGCCTGCAAAAAACGGATACATCAGCCGGGTAAATCCCACGTGCATGTTGTGCCCGTCTATCGTCCAGCCTCCGATGACGTCTCCCTGCGTCAGAGTCAAATGCAGTGTGGCACAGGCGGCGACCGTAACCAGAATCGAGAGCATCGTCTTCGAAAATCTCCTGATGAAAAGCGCATAAAGTATATTCGCGAAATATTCGAATGCCAGCGTCCATGTCGGCGCATCCAGAGTGTACATCTCCTGCCAGCCTCTGATGTCGATTGCCGGAGGAGTGGGAATCATTAAAATGCCGAGAACGGCGTACAGCAACACCTGCCACAGCGGAATGTTCTGTATCAGCGGGAATACCGACGATGCGCCGAAATAGAACATGACGACGCCAAGCACAGTCCCGAAAATAACCATGGGATGAAGTCTGAATATGCGCCGTTTCAGGAAATTGCCTGTGCTCATTTTGCCCCAGCGGTCGTCGTATGCATAACCGATAACGAAACCCGAGAGTACAAAAAAGAAATCGACTGCAAGATAGGCGTGATTCAGTATCTGGTCGAATTTGCCCGTCGGGCTTGTAACATAATATGCTTCAAGGACGTGAAACCCCAGTACCATAATGGCAGCTATCCCGCGCAGTCCATCAAGTATCTCGTAGTGAGGCTTGTTTTGTGGTGTAGTTCCTAATTCTTTCATGATGCAAAAGTAATCATATTTGTGTAAATGGAACGCTCAGGCTTTCAGCCGTACTATCTGTTCCCTGAGCGTTTTTATTTTGGATTCCGTATGCGACAGTTTTTTCCTTTCGTTTTCAACTATTTCGGGTTTTGCGTTCGCCACAAACTTTTCATTCGACAGCTTTTTGTTCACCGATACCAGGAAACCTTCCAGATAATTAAGTTCGCCGTTCAGTTTGGCGAGTTCCGTCTCGACGTCAATATTTCCGGTAAACGGAACCGAATATTCCCTTGTGCCGGCAAGGAACGAGACCGAAACAGCGGATTTTTCGGCGACACGCCTGATTTCGGAAATGTTTCCCGTTTTGCAGATCACGGAATCAAGTCCGCTGTCATGTTCGCCCGTCACTTCGAGAACGATGCTTTCCCTTGCGGGGATGTTTTTCTGCAGGCGTATGGCGCGCACATTCGACACGATTTCCTTGACCGTGCTGAACGATGCAATCAGGTTTTCGTCGATAATTCCCGATTCGGGCATCCTGGATATCATGATGCTTGCCTTGGCATCTCCCGGATTTTCGCCGCCACATCCAAGTCTGTGCCACACTTCTTCGGTGATAAATGGCATAAACGGATGCAGGAGCTTCATCAGCGATCCGAAAAATTCCCTGGCTTTTTCAAGCGTGAGGCTGTCGATACCCTGCCGGTATGCAGGCTTGACAATCTCCAGGAACCATGAGGAAAATTCGTCCCAGAACAGCTTGTACACAAGCATCAGGGCTTCCGACAGCCTGTATTTCTCAAACAAATCGCCTGTCTCTGCAACAGTTTTTCCAAGTACCGACTCGAACCATTCCACGGCGATTTTCGAGTGTACGGGTTGAGCGGCGTTTTCCGCCTTCCAGCCGTCGATCAGACGGAAGGCGTTCCATATCTTATTGTTGAAATTACGACCCTGCTCGCACAGGGATTCGTCGAAGGGCAAATCGTTTCCGGCGGGCGAGGTCAGCAGCATTCCCATCCGCACGCCGTCGGCTCCGTAGCGCTCTATCAGGCTTAGCGGATCGGGCGAATTGCCAAGCGATTTCGACATTTTACGGCCTGCCTTGTCGCGCACGATGCCGGTGAAATATACATTCCGGAAACATGGCGCTTTACGGTATTCGTAGCCCGAAACAATCATGCGCGCAACCCAGAAGAAGATGATTTCGGGAGCCGTAACCAGATCGTTGGTAGGATAGTAATAGCTGATATCCCTGTTATCGGGACTGTTTATCCCGTCGAAAACGGAAACAGGCCACAGCCACGACGAGAACCATGTGTCGAGACAGTCTTCATCCTGCTTCAGATCTTCAATCCGCAGTCCCCCGTTTCCGCCTGTCCTGCGGGCTTCGGCAAGCGCTTTTTCGGCTGTTTCGGCGACAACATATCCGCCTCCGGGCAAATAGTAAGCAGGAATACGGTGTCCCCACCACAATTGCCGGCTGATGCACCAGTCCTTTACATTCTCCATCCAGTGGCGGTACATGTTTTTGAATTTCGGAGGATAGAATTTTATGATATCGTCGGCTACGGCTTCGATTGCGGGCTTTGCAAGTTCTTCCATCTTCAGGAACCACTGCATTGAGAGCTTCGGCTCGACAGCAACGCTGGTACGCTCGGAATATCCGACCTTATTGGTGTAGTCTTCAACTTTTTCCAGCAAACCCGCCCTGTCAAGATCCGGTTCGATCTGTTTCCTGACATCGAAACGGTCCATGCCTTCGTATTGAAGCCCGTTTGCATTGAGGGTTCCGTTATCGTTGAAAATATCAATAACTTCAAGATTATATTTTTCGCCAAGCATGTAGTCGTTGATGTCGTGTGCCGGAGTAACTTTGAGAAAACCGGTGCCAAACTCGATATCAACGTATTCGTCTTCAATAACGGAGACTTCACGGTTCACAAACGGCACGATAAGTCTTTTCCCCTTAAACTTCTCTGTCTTCGGATCGTTCGGATTGATGCATACTGCAACATCTCCGAAAATGGTTTCGGGACGGGTGGTCGCGATAACAGCCCATTCCGGACTGCCGTCCCCGAAAGGAGTCGAGGGGCTTAATCTATACCTTATATAATACAGTTTTCCGTGTTCTTCCCTGTGGATAACTTCCTCGTCGGACAATGCTGTCTGAGCTTTCGGATCCCAGTTGACCATGCGGACGCCACGGTATATCAGTTTCCTGTTGTAGAGATCAGTGAACACTTTGATTACGCTCTCCGAACGTTTTTCGTCCATGGTAAAGCATGTCCGTTCCCAGTCGCACGAAGCTCCCAGTTTTTTCAGCTGTTCAAGTATTATGCCGCCATGCTTTCGCGTCCATTCCCATGCGTGCTCAAGGAACTGTTCGCGGGTAAGGCTGTTTTTATCAATCCCTTCCGAAGCTAATTTGGCTACGACTTTTGCTTCCGTGGCTATCGAGGCGTGATCTGTCCCGGGTACCCAGCATGCATTTTTCCCCATCATCCGCGCCCGCCTGACAAGAATGTCCTGTATGGTATTGTTGAGCATGTGCCCCATGTGAAGCACTCCCGTAACGTTCGGAGGCGGAATCACTATGGTATATGGTTCGCGCTCATCCGGTTCCGAATGAAACAGTCTCTGCTTTGTCCAGTATTCATACCATTTGCCTTCCACTTCGGAAGGATCGTATTTTGTTGAAATTTCCTCTGACATAGTTTATCTAATTTGTCCTTTGATACTAAAAAATTCGGCGCAAATGTAGTTATTTTTTACAAAAACCGGGAAACGGAGGTTAATTTGACGTAAATATCGATGCACCTTCACCCGCTGGAAATTGTAGAGTTATGCTGTGCGCGGGCTAATTGTGTAACAGTTTCATGATACTGAGAACATAATGCGCATTGCGAAATTGCTCGGAGGGCATTAATATCAATAGAAACCTGACTTCCGGCTGACAGCGTCTGCCGGCGCGACAATCGTGGTATTGAAGAGCTTTGCTTTTAGCACAACGTAGCGAAGACGCTGGGTACGCATCGCGAAAATTTTAATTACGTCGGATCTGCCCGGAAATATCACCGCCGACGAAAGGAATATATAGGATCTATACAATATCTATACAGGATGTCACAGGAAAATTTCAATTGAAAAAGACCTGCCGGTTATTTTCTATCAGAACATTTATTCTGTCGGTCAGTTTGGCGGTCAGCGATTTGATATTGAAAGCCTGTCTGTGAGATTCCAGATTGTGTATATCGGTTCCCGTAAAAGTGTAAAAGTCATTATTGAGGAGATATTCCGCATTTTCCCAAACCTGTCTGCCGTAATATTCTGTGGGAGAAAGCAGATTCAGCTGGAAAAACAGAAAGCCGTCCGCTTTCAGTTTCCTGTAATCGCTTTTATCCATGTACAGATAGCGTTCGGGATGCGCAAGGATGATGCGGTATCCCTTTTGTTTTATTTTTTGGATTGTTTGATGAAAGTTAAGGGGAGGATTGAGGTATGAGGTTTCCACCAGCAGATGCTCATCTGCAATGGCAAGCGGTTTTTCCAGATGCGAATCAAAACTGCTGTCGAGCATGTATTCGGCGGCCAGTCTCAAGTCCATGTTTCCGGCATATCCATTAATCAGATTATCGAAATGCCGTTTTAGCGATTTAGAGTTGTTTTCCGGAAATGGTTCCATGACATGCGGAGTAAGGTATATGCCCTGGACGCCCTGCTCTTCAAGATACTTCAGAGCGGCAAGAGTCTCCTTTTCCGTCTGCATGCCGCCGTCCACTCCGTAAAGAAAATGGGAATGAATATCGTTCATTCCCTGCAGCAGGCCTGCCTCCGTGATGCTGTATTTTTGTCTTTGGCGGACGGAGGCAGAGTGCAGTAAACCGTTTCAACTTGGTGTTTTTTAATGTATTCCTTAACCTGATCGAGAGTTCCCAGAACATGTCCGTCATGCCTTTTGGCAGGATCATCATCGAAAAAGCCGAGTATTTTTATTCCAAGATATATGTTACTATTCAATTCACTGTACAGTTTTGTACCGATGAGACTGGCGCCGAGAACGACTGCTTTGGTGACGGATTTGTTTCTGTTGCCTGTAAAAGTAAACGTTATCGCCTTGCGGGTGAGCTAGTGTGCAAAAGACAGCAGCATGTATGCAGAAATATAAAATACAAGTATGAACATGCGGGATATTTCCGCCGACGTCTTTGCAAAAAACAGGCATCCCAGCATGATGATCAGCGTAATGGACAGGCGATATGCATTGTATTCCAAAATTCTGGAACCGGTCAGCTCTCTGAAATTTTCGACCGGTTTTACACTTGCAGCGCTCAACAGATATCCGAGATTTATGATTACGGACAGGTACTGCCAGGCATCGGTATATGCCTGTCCAGTAAGTTTCATCAGCAAAAAATACAGAAGATTCAAGAGTATAAGATCTTCCGCAATAAATATGAACAGAATAAATTTTTTATGTCGCCAGATGTCTTTCATAAATTGAAAATTGAAAGGTGAAAGGTGATTGTTTTAAGGAAATGACAGTGTTAAAAATCCGGGGGGTAAATTATGATAACACCCACCCTACGGGAGCAATTTCATAATTTATAATTGATTTCACATATTTTCCATTGATAATCCGCGGAAATCTATTGTGTATCCTTTCAAATTTGCCGCAAGGTTTTCCGCTTTTTTTCTTAAAATATCCAAATCTATATGTTTTGCCTGTCTTTTCACTTCGACAATTACCGCCTTTTTTTCGTATTCGTTAATAGCCACAATATCAATTTCGTTCTGATTGCCGGATTCCCAATACTGTCCGATTTGTGAAAGATTTTCTTCCGTTGAAATTTTCTCACGGAAATAGCGTTCCAAAATCTGTCCGCTATAGGTATTATAATCACGGTTGATTATATTTTTCACATAATCAAAGTTTCCCATTTCTATAGCCCCGCGATATTTATAGATGAAACGGAACCAGAAATTCAGAAAATTATCATTGATACGGTATTTTACCGCCTTGCCTGCGGGTTTAGAAAGCAAAGGACGAATTTTCGCTATCAGTCCAAATTCATTTTCCAGCCTGTCCAAATATCCGCCCAAACTTGTTCCCATAATTGATTCCATTTCCGAACGGGAGGTTTTTGAGGAGGCAATGAGCATCAGAATTGAAAAATAGTTGCCATAGTCCCTGCCAAATTCATCAATCAGCACATTTTTGCCCTCGTTCAGAAAGAGCGAATTTTCCGAAAAAATCTCATTGACAATCTTTTTCACCGTAAATGCTTTGGCGTCGACAAGTAATTCCACATACTTCGCTACGCCTCCGGTGAAAAGATAAAACGCCAGCAAATCTTCGTTTGTGAACTTGGGATAATGCTCGGAAATAATCTCTTTAATGGTTTTGATATCAAATGCTTTTAAAGACAAACGGGCGCTTGTACGACCGAAAAGCGGCTCCTTTGAACTTTCAAAAATCTGTTTCACCAGCGAATACACCGAACCGCAAAGAACAAGATTTAATTTGCTGTTATTTTTATGCATATCCCATACGTTCTGCATTTCGCTGTAAATGGCAGGATTGATATTGCGAAATTCCTGAAATTCATCGATCAGCAGGCTGAAAGATTCTTTTTCAGACAGATTCATCAGGTATCCAAAAACCTCCTTGAAAGTCCGCATCGTGCCGTAAACTGTTACACCGAGTTTGTTTTGAATTTCTTCGATAAATTCTTCGCAAAGCAGGGCTTCGTTTTTCTTTTCAACAAAGAAATAGACAGCCTTTTTACCGGCAAACGAATTGACAAGCAGGGACGTTTTTCCAATACGCCGCCGTCCGACAACAAAGGTCATCTGCGCCGTTTCCGCCGACTTTTGCCTGATTTTTTCGAGCAGCGCCATTTCTTTTTCGCGATTATAAAATTTCAACATAATTACGATTCTTTATTTGCCGCAAATATACGGATATTTTTAATTGTAACCCTCATTACTGTAATACATGTTACAATCCGATCTGTCAGGTTTGCTCTACAAACAGCTAAGAGACAACTTTTTATGCACTTCTGCCAGGATATCCAAGTCATGACTTTCACAGTATATGTGTCGACACAATCCGAAGGATTGAATGTGAATAACCCCCAATGAAGCGAAGCGATTGGGGGATACGGCGAATACGGTGAAGACATCCACAGTCCGAAAGCCTGAACAGCAGGTGTACAGGACAGTACAGGATCGTTTTTAGAGTTAAAAGTTAAGAGCTAAAAACTAAGAGTTAGCTGACGCGCGCCAGTCAACTCTTAGTTTTTAGTTCTTAACTCCTCACTGTAGATAGCTGTCAATAGCGACAATAATTATAATTCATGTAAATTAATGCCCTGCATGGAACGGATAAAAGCTCCGAGGCTCGTTGATAATGTATCGCTACACTTTTATTAATCAATGCTTAATATAACATTCCAAACAGCCATAATGGGATTTTTTTGTCAAAGCCGTATTCTATGTTATCGGCGACAATGTAGGCATTGCTTATGCCTTTAATTTGTTTACCCGACTTGCTTTTACCGCCAATTTCAAACAAAAACTTTTTATTAATCCAGAAATCACCATGGTTTGGATATTCAACGACATGATTATAAGACAGCTGATTAAGAAAAAAAGTTTCCCGCATATTGCCAATATCGGTATTGTTTTCGGCAAGAGCATAAGCGAGATTGGTATTTTCGAGATAAATCTTTTCGGGTTTTTGAAGCCGGTTTATTCCCGAAATATCTTTATGTAAATGATTTGTCAGTCGTGTTTCTTGCAAATAATAGAGATACGACAGAAGAGTATTCCTATGAATAGCAATACGTTTACTTAAATTATCAATATTTGGAATAAATGGAACCGATTCCGCAACAATTTGCAGAAGCTGTTTTATTTTGACGACATACGCCGGCTCAAGATTACGAAGCAAAGGCAATTCTACCTCCAGAATCAGATTGACAACTTCCTCCAGACGATACAAAAATCGGGCAGTTCCTTCGGTAAAAAAAGGATAATAGCCGTGATGCAGATAATCGCTGAAAAATTGCAAAGGTTTCACATTTGATAGAATTCCATCTGAAATGTCTTTTTGATTTTCCAAAATATCAGTCAGCGAAACCGCCTTAAAATCTGTTTTTTGTGTGATATTCAAAAACTCGCGAAACGAAAGCCCCTGCATGTCGTACACGATAGCGCGGCGGCTCAAATCTGCACGGGCATTGAGGATTTCAAGCAGTGAAGAACCTGTAAAGACCACTTTCAATGCAGGAAAATCATCGTAAATATTTTTGATTGCCTGTGACCAGTTTGGATATTTATGCACTTCGTCGAGAAACAGAAACTTGCCTCCACGTTTTACAAAAAAATCAACCAGATTAAGCAAACTGTGTTCGGTAAACCATAGATTATCAAGCGAGACATACAAAGTTTCGCTTGTGTTTCCTAAAAACTTTTTAACCCGCTGAAGCAAAAGCGTTGTTTTTCCCACGCCTCTTGCGCCGCGAATACCTATCAGGCGATCGTTCCAGTCTATTTTATCCATTATACTGCGAACAAAACGGGTATCTACATCCCTCGCTTTCTGATATGATTTTTCTACTAATATATCCATTTTATATATATATTTTTGTACAATCGAGTGTAAATTTTACGCTAAATTCTGTACATTACAGTGTGCAAAATTACATTTTTTTTTGGATTGACAGGAGTTAAAATGATTTTATGTAACGATAACAAAAAGTAAAAATGTCGCTTAATGATATATTCCACTGAATCGCGCATGTTTAAGGTATAAATTCGCGGGGCTTGTTCGAGCTTATCCACATTGGACGCCTTACAGCATCAGTCCGCAATGCACTAATACCCTGTATGGGAACGTTCTATTATCTTCAATTTTCCTTCCGAAGGCTCTTTACAGGCGTTTGTCGCCTCTAAATAACTGTTGATTTCGTCAAAATTATCACCAAATATGTTGTTGGAAAAATATTGAAGTTTATCCATTACGCGAATAAATGCATCGGGATCTTTCCGGTTGGTAAATTTTTTCAGTGACATGATATAATCTTCACGAAATACTGTCGGGACAATAATACGCGACAGTCCGCTTTTGAACAGTTCCGCGTTACCCATTATGCGGGAAATTCGTCCATTGCCGTCTATAAAAGGGTGAATTTCCGAAATCATAAACATCATATAAACAGCTTTCGCCATCGGGTCGGTTAAAGCGGCATAATATTTAAAACCCTGTTTGAGCGTGCCTTCAACCAAAGTAAAATCCACAAATTCGGTATTGCCGGCATGATTATTCCGATTCTTAAACTCTCCGGCATTCACCTCTTCCGCTCTTTCCGACATCATTGCCAAATGTCTGCGTTTCAGGATTTGAAGCAAATCATCGGACGTTGCAGGAGTAATATTCATTTCAT
Organism: Prevotellaceae bacterium; assembly: GCA_031267155.1. Classification (GTDB taxonomy): domain Bacteria; phylum Bacteroidota; class Bacteroidia; order Bacteroidales; family UBA932; genus JAIRLF01. Next base: position 16,611 of record JAIRZR010000402.1, read on the forward strand.
AGCTATTTGATACAATGTTAAATGTACCTAAAATATCATGGGAATCCTTTATCCTTTTCGGAATGGCAATACCGGTATCAATAATTTTCTTTGCGTCTTCGATAATAAATTTTGTTCCCTCGATATAGTTTGAAAAATAGGCTTCAAAAAAAGAAAACAGTCGAAATGAATCTTCGGATATGTTTCTGTCCATCCGTTCGGGAAAATAGTAATCTTTCAATTTATCGTATAGAATTTCAAACAGTTCAATCCGTTTTGCATCATAAGGCATTCCGGCAGCTCTTGCCCTGGCAGAACCGGAACTTAAAACGTCTGCATTGCGAGTGCCCAAAAGCGCTGAAATAATGCGATTCAACTTTTCATATTCGTCATGGAAACTTAACTGTATGGCTATGTCCCTTGCCTTATCCCTGAATTTGTTTACGCCTTCTTCTCCCTCTCTTATTATGATTTTTTCCAGCTTGTCTTCAATATATTCAATGGGAAAGGCTTTCGATTCACTTCCTTTTTTTCTCGAAGTCTGCATGTTCTCCAATACCCATCGCCATTCTGAAGATGCATGGATTCCTCCCAAATTCACATCCGATTCCAATGCGGGCTTGCCTTCCATTACGTTGAGCGTAATTCCACTTAAATCAGTTATTTTTTTAGTATAATTACTTGTAATAAAAAAGTTGCCGGTTTCAGTCGGTCGTAATTCCAATGCACTCCGATGACTGATAAGAGCATTTGGAAATCGCCATTTAAGAATATCAAAAAAATGCCGCTTAATGATATATTCCACTGAATCGCGCATGTTTAAGGTATAAATTCGCGGGGCGATTTTCCGTATCTTTCCTTCTTTCTCCGCTTTTGCAATCCTTTTGGAAATGCCGCTGTCAGAGGAAGAAAAGATAATTTCCCTGTTAAAATCCAGTCCGTTTGTCATCTGAAAATTTTTTCCATTATAATTTCTTATCGGGTGCAAAAGTACAAATTTTTTCCATTATAAGGCAGGAAATGGCAAATTTTTTCCATTATAAATTTTATCAATAAAATCGGAACAAAGCGCCAGAAGCATTTAATTTTTGCTCAATTTCCGTTTCAACTATTCTTGAATAATAATTTATATCTTCCATTTTTTTTCGCAAAAATACAGAAATATTCTTATTTTACGAATTATTCCAGATATATTTTACAAATCGACAGGCGTATGCTTTACAGATTGTTAATAACAGTCGCTTCATTCATGATAAGCATTTGCGTTAATTATATGGCGTCCAGTGTAGAGACGCGATGCTCGCATCTCCATGACGATGATCACATACGGTGACGCAAATAATTATTGTACAGGCAATAAAAAATCCGTATAATTTGTTCTGTTAATAACTTTATACTCGTGCTGAGGATATGCACGGGCAAATGTTGAAGGAACCGTTTTATGCCTCCTTTCGTTCCATTTCAGTTCAAAGGCAAACAATGTACCGTTTTTTTCTTCAATGTAATCAATTTCCTGTTGCTGTTGAGTTCGCCAAAAATATGAAAAAACGTAATTGTCATGATATTCGTTAAATTTTTTGCGCTCGCTGACGGTAAAATTTTCCCATAAAGCGCCTGTATCGCCTCGCAGCGTCAGGGGATTAAAATTATTTACCAGTGCATTACGGACTCCATTATCGTAAAAATAGATTTTCTGACTTTTCTTCAATTCATTACGCAAATTCCTGCTGAATGAATAAAGCCGGAAGATAATAAAAACCTTCTCCAGCAAATCAAGATACCGCACAACTGTTTCCCTGTCTATTCCAGCGATATTGCTCAACTCACTGTATGTAACCTCACTCCCCAGCTGCAGCGCAATGGCTGTAAGCAATTTGTTCAAGACATCGGGTCGGCGAATGTCGCCATACGACAGGACGTCCTTAAACAGGTAACTGTTGGTAATTTCAAGCAGTATTTTTTTCGCGCTGTCTGCATGATTCACAACATCGGGATACATTCCATAAATCATACGGTGTTCGAGCATGCTTTTTTCTTCAAGATATGAACTGGAGCCGATCAATTCTTCTGTAGAAAACGGATATAGCTGATATTCGAATTTTCGTCCGGTAAGCGGTTCGTTAACTTTGTTGTGCAGGTCAAGAGAAGACGAGCCGCTGACAAGCAACTGAACATCGGGCAAATTATCAATAATAAGTTTCAAGGTGATTCCAATGTTTTTCACCCGTTGTGCTTCGTCTATCAGGACAAGTCTGCTGTTACCGATAATCCAGCGAAGTTCGGCAGTGGATACATCTTCCAGCGAATGTAACACCATTGGTTCGTCGCAGTTAAGCAACAGAACTAAAAACTGGACATTGCTACTTTCCACAGACCTCTCGCTTTCATTTGCACAGGCTATGGCACTGTATCAAATTCGGTGGAGCATTGAGGTCATGTATAAGGAATGTAAACAGTATTTGAGGCTCGGAAAGGCTCAAAATACCGATTTTTACGGACAGATAGCAGATGCTTCACTTACCTTGATAACATACACCATATTAACTCTGTACAAACGGTTTGAAGCATATGAAACAATGGGTATGCTCTTCAGGGATACACAGACGGAGATGCTCGAAAAAACACTGTGTGAAAGAATTGCTGATGTATTTATTAAAACTGTCACTGATTT
>JAIRZR010000415.1 GCA_031267155.1 Prevotellaceae bacterium
AAGGTAATAGCCTTTCTATCGGGAATCGAAAACTTATATTGTATCGGACGAAACGGACAGCACAGGTACAATAATATGGATCATTCCATGCTGACCGCTATGGCAGCGATTGATTGTATTCTTGCCAATAATAGTGATAAATCCATCATATGGGACGTTAATACAGAAGAGGAATATCACGAAAATAAAAATAAATAAGCATGCTATACACAGACCAAGAGCTAATTTAATTTTTTATTCGTCAAAAGAAATTTTTTATCTGTATTTGCAAAACAAAAAAGTTGCATTCAGTAGTTGAAACTACGGAATAACCTTTTTGCTTTTTTATTTTTTATTTCAAAAAAATCTCACTACTTTTGTCACGATTTTAAACAGTATTATCAATTTTTAATAAAGAAACAGATACTATTTTAACATTATATATTAATTGAAAAAGCGTTAGCTTTTATTCTTGGTTTAGAAACTTAGACAATTTCAAGACGGTACAAGAGTAAGTAGTCCGACGCTCACGTCGTTTACCGGCGTGGGCTTACTTATTTGTACCGAAGGTAGTCTAAGACCTCTAAACCAGATAAAGTTAAAGTCCCACGCTTTTCTATTTTAAATTAAAATCAGTTTTAATCTGCCGACCCGGGACGGAAAGCAACAAATAATTATGTATCATGAGAAGGTTTAATTTCTTTTTGTTCAGTTGCTTTTTAGCAACATGCATGTGTTTAACGGTCGGATGCGAAGATAAAGACGACCCTAATGACCCCGATAATGCTGTTGCGGCACACCGGAAACTGCACTGAAACTGGACGCAAACCAGGGATGTAAATCAATTTGTCGCATCCTAAATCCTTCGGATTTAGGATGCAATAATAGACATATCGGAAGATATGGAGATGTACAGGGCAATATTCGTCATTGATTCTCATTCATACCGCAAGGCATTGATCGAGTCCAGCGACGCCGCCTTTTTCGCCGGATACCAGCCAAAGAAAATCCCCGTCGCCGCGCAGACCAGAAACGAAATCCCCACCGCCGGAACACTGACGATAAACGGCCATTTCAACCCGGCGGACGCCGCATACGACATCAGCAGTCCGAGCAAAATCCCGATGACGCCCCCTATCAGGCTCAGGATAATGCTTTCGCACAGGAACTGCATCAGGATATCCCGGTTTTTCGCGCCGATAGACATCCGCAAGCCGATTTCCTTGATGCGCTCGGTGACAGTCACGTACATGATGTTCATGATGCCGATACCTCCGACAAGCAGCGAAATGGATGCAATCGCCGCCAGGAGGACAGTCAGGAAACCGGTAACCGAATTCATCATCTCCAGCATTTCCTGCTGGGTGCGGACGTCAAACTCATTTGCCTGTCCCGGTTTTATCTTGTGGACGGCGTGCAAAACCGCCTCAATTTCCTGCGTTGCCAGTCCGGCGGTCTCTTCCGACTGCGCCGACGCCATAATCATGTGAATATACGTTATTGCCAGTATCCGCTTTTGCACGGTGGTATAAGGCACAATCAGCACATCATCCATGTCCTGCCCCATCTGGTTTTGTCCCTTGCCTTCCAAAATGCCGATAACCCGAAACGGTATTTTATTGAAACGAATGGTTTTTCCTAAAGGATTTTCCCCGCCGGGAAAGAGGTTTTTTACTACGGTTTTCCCGATAATGCAAACTTTGGCGGAATTGCGCACATCCAGTTCGGTAAAGTTGATGCCCGATGCGATTTTGTATTTGCGAATGGAAATCAGTTCCGAATTGCCGCCCTGCACGCTGCCCAGCCAGTTGTTCGCGCCATTGACTAATTGTCCGCTGGCATTTACCAGCGGCGAAACGGCGCTCACGTACTTCGCCTGACTGCGGATGGCGTCCACATCTTTCGCCGTAAGCGTCTGCACGTTGGACGAGCCGAGATTTACGCCGCCCTGCCGCTGACTGGCGCGCATCACCATAATCAGGTTTGTTCCCATGGAAGAAATCTGGTTGTTGATGCTTTGAGACGAACTCTGTCCCAGGCTGACCATGGCAATGACCGACGATATGCCGATAATAATGCCCAGCATGGTCAGAAACGCCCGCGTTTTGTTGCGAAGCAAGGCTTTATAAGCTATTTTGAATAAATTCGAAAAGTTCATTGTGTTTTAATTACGAATTAGAAATTACGAATTACGAATACAGGAATCAGGAATTACGGCTTCGTAATTCGTCATTTGTAATTCGTCATTGATACAGTCTTTTGCCGACTGCGCCGCTACCGGACTGTCCTTGATAATATGTCCGTCGCGCAGTTGAATGATACGACCGGTAAAAACGGCAATATCGGGTTCGTGCGTAACGAAAGCAATTGTTTTTCCTTCGCTGTTCAGTTGCTGAAAGAGACTCATGATTTCATAGGAAGTACGGGTATCCAGATTTCCGGTCGCTTCGTCGGCTAAGAGGATGACCGGATCGTTTACCAGTGCGCGGGCAATCGCCACCCGCTGCTGTTGTCCGCCCGAAAGCTGGTTCGGCGTATGCATCATCCGATCCTGCAAGCCAACCTGTTCCAGCGCCCGGACGGATCTTTCGCGGCGTTCTTTCGCTGAAACCGTGTGGTTGTAGAGCAAAGGCAATTCCACATTTTCCAAAGCGGACGTGCGGGGCAAGAGATTGTAGGATTGAAAAATAAATCCGATTTTGCGGTTGCGCAGGGTGGACAGCTCATCTTTGCTGCGACGGCTGACGGCAATTCCGTCAATATAGTATTCGCCTGCCGTCGGACGGTCCAGGCAACCCAAAATGTTCAGCAAGGTCGATTTCCCGCTTCCGCTCGCTCCCATGATGCTGACAAACTCTCCGGCACGAATCGTAAACGAGATACCTTTCAGTGCGTGAACTTCTTCGCTTCCCACCTGGAACGTGCGCCGGAGGCAATCCGCTTTTATAATTTCATCCATCATAAAACTCTTAGTTCTTAATTCTTAACTCTTAGTTTCTTCTGCGCGGCGGTCCGGGCATGAGCGGATTGCTCGACGGCATTTCCGGCATATTCTGTTTTCCGACGGACGCCGACAGGACGACTGTTTCGTTCGCTTTCAGACCTTCCGTCACAATCACGTTCACACCGTCGGACAGTCCGGTCTTTATCGCCCGGCGCATCAGGCTGTCCGGCGCCTGCAACCAGACGGCGGCGCCATTCGTTTGTCCGGGAGCGGGCAATGGAGGTTTCATTTTCAGATGTGCAAAGATTTCCGGCAGGGGAATGAATTGCAGGGCTTCCGCCGGAACGGTTATTCCGCGTTCTGTTTGCGTGATAATCATAATGCTGGCAGTCATTCCCGGATAGAGTCTTTCTTCCGGGTTCGGCGCTTCCACGATGACCGTATAGGTGACCACGTTGTTGGTAACTACAGGCTGCAGGCGTATCTGGTTGACGGTTCCTTCAAATGTATCGTCGCTGTAAGCATCTACGGTGAAGCGGACGTGTTGCCCTGCCCGGACTCGACCAATGTCGGCTTCGTCCACATCGGCTTCGACCTGCATCTTTTTCAAATCGTTGGCAATCGTAAACAGAGTCGGCGTGTTAAACGAAGCCGCTACGGTCTGCCCCTGTTCCACAGAACGGTCCAGGATCACGCCGTCGATAGGCGAATAAATTTCGGCATACGACAGGTTTACCTGCGCCTGATGCAGGTTGGCTTTCGCCCGGGCTAATGCGGTTTCTGCCTGCGCCAGACGATTGACCGCTTCTTCGCAGGCGGCTTCGGTTGCCGCTTTTACGTCATGCAACTGTTGGGTACGGTCGTAACTTTGCTGCGCATATTTCAGGTCGCTTTCCGCGCTTGTCAAGCCGGCTTTTGCCTGCGTCACCTGCTCGCTGAGTGTCGATTTGTCGATTTCGGCAAGCAACTGTCCCTTTTTCACCTGCGAATTGTAGTCTGCGTATATCTTCTCGATAACGCCGGAAACCTGCGTTCCGACTTCCACCTTATCCACCGGCTGAACATATCCGGTAGCGGTGACCGTCATTTCAACGGTTTCTTCCTGCGCCTGCGCCGTGTTGAAATGAATTTCCCGGCTTCCCCTGTTTTTCAGGAGAAAAAAAAGCAGGAGGAGAACTGCAACGATACCGGCTATAGCTACCCAAATGGCTGTTTTCTTTTTCATATTGTGATTACATTTTTATTTGAACACCTTGATATACATCTAAAATCTTTCGTTTCAGGATAAACTCATATTTACTTTGAATATAATCGTTTAATGCGCTGATGTAGTTGTTTTGCTGTTGCAGCAAATCGACTGCCGTAATTGAGCCGACCTGAAACTGCGCCCGGTAAACGTCGAACGTTTTTGACCAGGCATTTTGGCGGACGTCCGTTGTCCGGTATTTATTGTAAGCGGAAACGACGTTCCGGTATTCGGAGGCAACGGTTTGCCGGACATCCAGTTCGGTCTGTTTCCGGTCGAGTTCGGCCTGCTGGAGGGCGATGCGGCTTTGCGTCACTTTCGATCGGGTGCGGCTGTTGTCGTAAATCGGAATGCTGAGCGAGATGCCGATTTGTTCGTTCAGGCGGTCGGAAAGCTGGTTGCCAAATCGGTTGTAGTCTGCGGCATGTCCCGTTCCGACGCTCCCTTGAAAGCTAACGGTAGGCAGGTAACTGGCTTTCGCCATTTTGAGACTCGTTTGGGCAATGTCGATGTTGTACTGGCTGATTTTCAAGTCGGGCAACGTGCCGATCGTACTGTTCAGTACCTCGTCCAGCGATGGCAGGATGCTCATTTCCAGCAGAGCGGCGGTATCGGGATAAATGATTTGAATGTTGTTTTCGGGCGATATGGAAAGGAGTCCTTTCAAGTCCAGCAAGCTGTTGCCGTGAGCAATCTGCGTATTGACGACGTTGTTTTTGTCGCCGGCATACTGCGCTTCGAGGAGCAGGTAGTCGCTTTCCAGTATCTGTCCGGCGCGAAACTGCTCCCTGCCCTGCTTCCACTGTTCCTCGCTGGCGTTGAGGACGGTTTCCTGGTATTTGAGCAGTTCCTCGTTTCCAAGTACGGTCAGGAATGTTTGCAGTATTCGGATGGTCAGGCTGTTTTCGTACTGGGAAGTCTGGTAATAAGCCTGTTCCATCTGCAACCTGTTCTGTTCGATGGCATTCGAAATATTCCCGCCCTGATACAGGGTAAGACCGGCATTCAGAGCGTAGTTTCCGTTTAGAGAAGCGCTGTTTCCCTTGCTGTTGCTCCAGCTTTCGTTGAGGGAGGCGTTCAGGCTGGGAAGCCGTTCTTTTTTCGATTGCTGATAAGAATCTTCCCTTGCATCTTCGGAGAGCTTCAGGGAAAGGAGGTTGTAATTGTTGTTCCTCGCGTGATTCAGGCAGTCTTCCAGCGTAAAACGGTAAACGGGAGCGGGCGCCGCTTCCTGTGCAATGCCCGTTTCTCCCGCTATGCCGATAAGAGTTGCGATAAGACCTGAAATAATCTTTTTCATTTTTTCCTTTCTGCTTTTATTGAATGCAAAAGTAAGGGAAAGCCGGGCGCGAATGGCCGGAAAAGATGCTGAAGCGGGAAAAATAGCGGTCGAAACGGAGAAAGGAAGGGTTAAAGTTATTACGCCAGACACGTGTTTATGAGTCATCGACACGTGTTTATGAGTCATCGACACGTGTTTATGAGCCATCGACACGTGTTTATGAGCCGCAGACACGTGTTTATGAGCCATCGACACGTGTTTATGAGCCATCGACACGTGTTTATGAGCCATCGACACGTGTTTATGAGCCGCAGACACGTGTTTATGAGCCGCAGACACGTGTTTATGAGCCGCAGACACGTGTTTATGGGACTCCGACATGATTTAACTAATATGAAGCCAATGAATAATAACTTTTTGTATATTTGTATAAAAATTCAATAAACAGTACAATATTGAATTTATTATTAACTTTATATAAACTCGTTTTACTTATGAACAAATTAATTACCTTTTTTTTGAGTATTATTCTGATTACTGCGGTAAACGGTTCGAAACTTTACGGAGAAGCCATCAGCGCTTTCCCCTATACCGAAAGTTTTGAGTACGGAAACATTGAAAACTCCCCCTGGGTTCAGTACCGGCTGGGAGAAGAAACGGACGCAAATTGGCGAACATTCCATGCCAGTCCAAGCGAGTATGTAAGAACCGGGAGTTATTCCCTTTTTCATGAAACCGGCGTGAATGCCGCCGACGACTGGCTGGTTTCGCCTCAACTGTACATTCCCGGCGACGCGGTTTACCTCCTTTCTTTCTGGTCCGTTGATCAGTTGGATAATGCCCACGGAATCAATTCCCTCCATATTTCCAAAGGCAGTCCCGATCCGGAAAGCGGCGACTTTGTCAAGGTCATGGATATTCCGACGGACCTTTCGGACTGGGAAATTTTTCACAGAACCTTAAACGACTTCGCAGGAGAAAATATCTACCTCGCATTCCGTTATGAAGGCAGGCAGGCGCGCCGCTGGTATGTCGAAGACCTGAGCATTGTTCGCCTGTTTTCTTCGGATGCGGGAGTGACGGAGATAAGCCGTCCGGTAAGCGACGCCAGGCTGACAGGCAGTGAAACCGTTACGGTGAAAGTGAAGAATTTCGGTTCGCAAGCCCTTTCAAATGTTCAGGTACGCTTTGAAATCAACGGCAATCCGGTTGCTGCCGAAACGATTCAGGGAAGCATTGCCTCTCAGGAGGAAGTTTCCTATACTTTCACCGCGAAAGCCAACTTGCAGGATGTGCGGACTTATACGATTAAAGCTTATACCGTTTTAAGCGGGGAAGAAAACGCATCGAACGATACAACAACCATACAGGTCGAGAATTTCGGCGATTGCACTACCAATTCGGTTTTCCCTTTTACCGAAGGATTTGAAGACAACCGGATTCATTCCTGCTGGAGCATCTATAACCGGGACAACTATCCCGATATCAACTGGAAGGTCAATAAATTGCAGCCGCGAACGGGCGAATACGCCATCCAGCATACTTACGGTTATGATGAAGACGGCTGGCTGGTTACTCCCAAAATGCGCATTCCGGCAACCGGCGTATGCGAGCTTTCATTCTGGTCGTTCAACCGGGAGTCTTCTTTTTACAACTACAGTCCCACAATCTATGGAAAAAATTCGGTCTTGATTTCGGAAGGGAGCGGCGACCCTGCCGGCGGTGAGTTTCAGGAAGTATGGTCGCCGATCTCCGTAACCGATTCCTGGGTGGAAACCGTGATTGACCTGGCCGCTTATGCCGGAAAAGAAATCTACATTGCTTTCCGCGGTGAAAATCACAACGCGCATATCTGGTATATCGACGATGTAAGCATCTATCAATTGCCCGCCCACGATGCTTCGGTCACGGCAATCACCGCTCCTCCGATAAAGGCGAAAAACCTTACGGCAAACGAAACCGTTACCATTAAAGTGAAAAACAACGGCTACGAAACGCTTGCCAACGGGATTCCGGTTCGATTGGAAGTCAACGGCGGGATAATTGCTACCGAAACGGTACCCGGCCCAATTGCATCCAAACAGGAAGCAACTTTTTCCTTTGCCGCCAAAGCCGATCTTTCGGAAGTAAAACGGCATACCATTACAGTCCGTGCACTCCTGGAAGGCGACGAACACCCCGAAGATGATTCCCGGAGCATCGACGTAATCAACTACGGAACCGGCATCATTGCGGATTTCCCCTATACGCAGGACTTTGAAAACGATGATGACCTTTTCCTCTGGACGCAGGAAACGACAGACCGGAATACAAGCTGGACGTACCGGTCGGGCGCCATGCTTGGAGAATTGACCGACAAGCCTCACGGCGGATTGCGCAATGCCTGTTTTTATTCTCTCTATGGTTCCGGAACAACAGCGAAACTGATTACTCCGCCCTTGAATATTCGCGATTTAACTGCTCCCGTATTGAAATTCTGGTACGGACAGGAAATATATTATGGTGCAGGACTGGACGAATTGAGAGTCTATTACCGGACGTCAAAAACAGGCGCATGGAAAAAACTGTTTGAAGATAAAACGGAAAAGAAAGAATGGACGGAAGTGAGAATTGATCTGCCCGATCCAAGCGAAGACTATTATATTGCCTTTGAAGGAACCGCCCGCATCGGGAACGGAATTGTGCTGGATGATGTGGAAATAACTACGGCTTTCACAAAAGACGCCGCCCTTACCGCTTTGCTAAGTCCGGTAACGGATATAAACCTGACAAGCGCCGAAACGGTTACCGTCCGGGTGAAAAACTCCGGAACACAAACGCTGACCGAAATTCCGGTTCGCCTGAAAGTCGATGAACTGCCGGAAATAAGCGAAACCGTTTCCTGCAATCTTTCTACATTTGAAGAAACCGAATACACGTTCAATACCCGCATCAACCTTTCGGAAGAAAAAATCCATACCCTTAAAATTTATCTCGCCCTCCCCGGCGACGAATACCTGAAAAATGACACCTTGTCCGTAGAAGTAGAAAATTATGGAAACAAAGCCATTATGGGCCGGGAAACTGCTTTTACTTCCTGCGATGTTGTTTTTACGGATGAAGGCGTAAACGGAAAATATTCCAATAGAAGTGAAACTCAAACAGTAACTTTCTATCCCTCGGAAACAGGGAAAAGGATAAAAGCCGAATTTACGGCTTTCCATACGCAAGCTTTTGAAATATTCATGGGAATGCCCATTTACGGAGATACCCTGTTTGTGTATGACGGAACCATCCTTGATGAAAAATACAAGATCGGAGCGCTTAGCGGCGATTTGAACGAAGATCTTCCCGAACCGTTTGTATCACATGCCGCAGACGGCTCGCTGACTTTCGTATTCAAAAAAATAGATGCTATTCCTCAAGACGGCTGGGAAGCGCTGATCTCCTGCATTACCCCCGAACCTTACGACGCCGGTATAATTGCCGTTTTATCCCCGCTCAAAGGCGGTAATGCAACAGCTCCCGTAACCGTTGAAATAAAAAACTACGGAGGCGAACCGCTTTCGGCAATCAATCTGGCCTATCGCTTTAATGGCGGAGCGCCGGTATCCGGACAATATGCCGGTACCATCCCTCCGGGAGAAACGGCGGAATATACATTCGCGCAAACCGTTGATGTATCTGCATTTGATGACAATTATGCAATCGAAGCCTGGACTCTGTTCGCTAACGACAGTGACCGGAGCAATGATACGATTGCTTACCGTTTCGCATACAGGGAAAATATCGTATTGCAGGGATACCGCATTCAGGCGGATTTACCTGCCGACCAGTGGGGCGGTATATCTTTCAATTCAAACGATCCGGCGACTGTAACACCGATCCGGCCTTATCAGGATGCAGATAATCGCATTTGTGCCGGGGAACGCGTCGGCGATTTCATTTATTTGTACTCCTATAATCTTTCGGTCGCTTATACGGTTAATTTCATTCAATTGACCAAAGAATGGGAGTTTGTGTCTCAAAAAGCGGTTTCCAATGTGAATGCCTGGCCGATTGAAATGGCTTACGATCATTCGACGGACAAGTTGTATGCAGTCACCTATCCGGGCGACGCTTCCTACATCTATACCATCGATCCTGCCACCGGCAATTGGACATTATTCAACCAAATTGACGATTACGTTGTCGGGCTTGCCTGTCATTCGGGGACGATGTATTTGGCAACGGTCTGGGGCGACGTTATTTCCGTCGCTCTGCAAACCGGACAAATTACCCCCATTTGCAGTATCGGTATGTTTGCTCCCTACCTCCAGTCTTTGACCTGCGATCCTCAAACCGGACGATTATTCTGGGCCATGAAAAATGATTTTTCGAGTATTCTAATCGAAATAGATCCGGCGACAGGCCGATGGTTTAATTACGGACAGATAGGAGAAAACGCTCAAATCATAGGCTTGCATGTATCCGGTAAAGGAAGCGCTATTGCCGCACCGCAAACGGACGGTTCGTCCATTGCCGTTTATCCCAATCCTTCCGACGGGCAGGTAACGATTTCGAATGTTCCGGAAAAATCCTCCATCCGTATCTCGGATCTATCGGGTAAAACAATCGAAAG
>JAIRZR010000423.1 GCA_031267155.1 Prevotellaceae bacterium
GCAGGGAAAAGATTCCGACAACCCTGTTCGCTCAAAAAAGAAATTTAATGAAAAAATATGGGGGAGCTTATTTTTGTTAATATACTGATTTTTGACACCCCACCCTTCGGGCTATCATGCTTCAGGAAATTTTGAATTTCGAATTCTGAATTTTGAATTGACTGAACTGCGAGCATTGATTTACAGACATCTCCGACGGGACTTTTGCGTTGCATCGCGAAATCCTGCCAATCCTTTAATCCTGTAAATCCTGATCGCTGACAAAAGGATTTTGAGTATTGGCAGACTGTATATTGGGTTTGGATTTTGTTGAAGTTACCTGAGGAAGAGCAGTGGGTTTGATTTTACCTATTGCACCCTCAATATACTTTTGCAGTACAGCCAGTTTCTCCGTACTTTCAGCCTTAATATTAGCCATATTCATAGTATGGATAATAGTATTATCCGCTTTCTGCTTATCAAACTGCTGCTTTTTAAGATCTACTTCATATTTATATAAATCAGCAGCTTCTTTCAATTGTTTTTCGCCTATTTCTTTAATAATTGCATCAGCATAACCTAAGAGAGGACCCATTTCCTTCCTATATTCTTCTAACTGTTTCTTTGCATTATCAGCAGTTTTAACCTTATCAGAATCAGTTATTTGATAGATTTCAGCACCTGACTTAGTATCCATATTTGCATAGCTTTTAATGATGCAATATGTTTAGCACTGTCTTCCAGTTCCTTTTGCAGTTTCTAATAGGTTTCATCCATAGCAGCTATAAAGGATTCAACAGTAATATCAGTACTTTCAGTAATTAGTTTAATATCTTTTAAAAGATTATCGTGAGACTTCTGAGCAAGCATTTCAGTTGTCTAACCCCTCTGTTCAATCAAATTTCCAATCTTAGTTGAAATTTCCTTATACTTTGCACTGTCCTTATCAAATTTCTCTCTTTCTGCCTGTAGCCCGCTTATCTGTAAATCTATTGTAAGAGTTTTAAATTCTGCCTTTACCTTCGACAGATTAAAACTCGCCATGCTTGTGGTAAAGTCCCCCATTAATGTAATAGACTTCTATAAATTAGTGGTGAATTCTGCCCAGTTTCCAGTTACAAGAGTTTTGAAGAATGTATCAAGTCCTGCATCAACTTTAGCGCAGGTAACATCCCAAGTCTCCTGAGCTGATCTTGTGGAAAGCAATCCCTGTTTAAATTTATCAAAAGCTCCTTGAAGTCCTTTCAGAGCTAATTGAGTTCCACTCATCTTTTTAATCATATCCATCCACCCTACAGTAACCTTCTTGGAATCACTGATCAGTTTACCTGTAAATTTGGTGTAGTATTCTCCAGCCTGTTTTCCCTGCTGAATCAAACCGTTGGCTTCCAGTTCGACGTGTGTTACAAATTTATTATCGGTCATATCTTATATTAGTTTCTTTATTTGCTTATGTTTATTGACTACTGTTTTTATAACCTTTTTAAGATTATTACATTACCCGATTTTTCAATCATATATAGGGCTGGCATACAGTTTCCCGGTCGCCTGCAGATTTTGCGGATTCTTCCGCCATACTAAAAGTCCTGCCTTTCAGGCAGTGGTCGAAAGGCGATTATTTTCCACAGGTCGCGACCTGCGGTTATGAAAATAAAGCCCTTCAGGTGGGGTGTTAAAAATATTACATCCATTGAAAAATAATTACGTTCTATTTTTGTGTATGGGAGTATTGACAAAAATAGCATCCCATGGTCGTCCAAAAATCTTATTTTCACCTAATTTCAATAACAAACCAACCTCAGTAGCTGGGAATCACATATACAATTACCTTATTACCTTATTTATACACGTATTCCGTTTCTACAGCATACATTAAATCGAATGTATGTTATTTTGGAATATATTATGCATAAAACAAGTCCGGCGAGTAATGAGGTAATCAGGTCGTATGTATTTATAATCATGAGTGCTACTGAGGTTGTTTTGTTATTGAAATTAGGTGAAAATAAGGTTTGTTTGTCCACGAATTGCGCAAAAAATGGAATGCAATTATTTTCAGCAAATCAACATTTTTGACAGCCCACCCTTCGGGCTATCATGCTTCAAAAAAATTTGAATTTTGAATTGACTGAACTGTGAGCATTGATTTCCAAGTATCCCTGACGGGATTTTTACTTTGCATCGCGAAATCCTGCAAATCCTTTAATCCTGCAAATCCCGATTCAGACAAAGAATCCTGTAAATCACATAAATCCCGGTTCAGACAATTGTTAATTGATTCTCAAATCCAAACAGTGTATAATTGACCAGAATATTACCTGTCGTGTCGTACACGTCCCGTTTATTTCGTATATGATGAGCAAGATTAAAATGCCGTTTTTTCGTGTAGCATTTCAGAAATATTCTTTTCACAATGAAAATACTTTTTACCTTTGCACGAAATTTTTATTGGCAAGATCATGCAGGAAGATAAGATTCTAAAGCCCGATTTTTTGTTTGAAGTAAGTTGGGAAGTTTGTAACAAGATAGGTGGAATACACACCGTTTTAACCTCCAAGATGTATTCTCTGGATGCGGAACTGAAAAATACACACGTATTTATCGGTCCCGATCTGATCAAGGAAAACGAAATCAATCTCGAGTTTACCGAAGACGCGATGATTTTCAAGTCATGGAAAGCTCATGCGGCGGACGAGGGTCTGATCATAAGAATAGGGCGCTGGAATATCGAGGGCAAGCCAATCGTTTTCCTCGTTGACTACACCCGTTTTTTTGAAGAAAAGGACAGGATATTCAGCTCGTTCTGGGAAGACTATCATCTGGATTCGCTCCCCGGACGCTGGGACTACATCGAAGCCAATCTCTTTGGATACGCTGCCGGGAGGCTCATCCGGAGTTTTGTAAACTATCATAAAGCCTTTGCCCGTAACGCCATAGCCCACTTTCACGAGTGGATGTCCGGAGCCGGACTGCTGTATCTGCAAAAACACAGCCCGAACGTAGCCTGCGTCTTCACCACCCATGCCACCGTCATAGGAAGGTGCATCGCGGGAAACAATATGCCGCTGTACGACAATATACAGACCTACAATCCCGACAATGTCAGCAGCGATTTCAATGTCAGGGCAAGATATTCGCTGGAGAAAAACTCAGCCCTGGCAGCCGACTGTTTCACGACGGTAAGCGAAATCACAGCCAGGGAATGCGAGCACTTTCTGGGGAGAATACCCGACGTGGTTACCCCCAACGGATTCAGAATCACAAAGCAGGCGGCGCCGGGCAAAACGGGCAAAGCCGTAATGATCAGGACTGCGGAAGCCCTCCTGCAGGTAAAGCTGTCGGAAGACGCCGTGTTTATCGGAACAAGCGGAAGATACGAATTCAAGAACAAGGGCATAGACCTGTTCATTAAAGCCCTGGGGGAGGTAAACAGAGCCGTGCCCGCCAAAGAGATAGTGGTGTTCATATTTGTCCCAGCCGGCTCGCAGGGACCGTCGAGGGAACTGCTTCACAACCTGCAGTATCCCGACAACCCCATTACCATCACAAACAGATTTGTGACCCACAACCTGGACGACCATTATCACGACCTCATTCTGCAGGCAATCTCGGAAAACGGCATCAGCAATTCCGAAAAGGACAGGGTAAAGATCATCTTCGTGCCATCGTACATGAACGGCAAAGACGGGATTTTCAATCTGCACTACTATGATCTGCTGTCGGATATGGACCTGACGGTGTTCCCATCGTACTACGAGCCCTGGGGATATACGCCCCTCGAAAGCCTCGCATACGGAGTGCCAACGGTAACCACAACCCTGGCGGGATTCGGGATATGGGTGAAAAACGAATTTGGACACAGTCCTTCCGTTTCCATTATCGAGCGGACTGACAGCAACATGCCCGAAGTCATTGCGCAGCTGTCGAAAAGAATCATTGAACAATGTTTGATGTCGGATGTTGAAACGGAGGAATTGAAACGGAATACAGGGGAAGTCGCAGGCAGGGCATCATGGGAGAATTTCATAAAATATTACAACACTGCCTATTCCATTGCCCTGAATAAAATGGCAGAACGTTATTCGAACCGTAAATTGATAGAGAAGATGGAAGAAACACATCCGTACATAGTAAGTATTCCAAGAGACAATATACACTGGCACAGCATCATCGTGCACCGTACCATTCCCGAGCGCCTGCGCCCTCTCGACGAGCTGTCGAGAAACCTGTGGTGGTCGTGGAATCAGGAAGCGGTGAACCTGTTCAAGTCAATCAACGAAAACTATCTGAAAAAGACCGAGTATAACCCCATCAGGATGCTTGACCTGGTCTCGTATCAGGAATTTAAGGATCTGGAAAACAATGAGGAGTTCGTCCGGAAGCTGAATTATGTCTATGATTCGTTTACGGAGTACATGTCTTACAAGGACAGCATTGCAAATAACAACAGGATAGCGTACTTCAGCATGGAATACGGGCTGCATTCTTCGCTGAAAATATATTCGGGAGGACTTGGAATCCTCGCGGGCGACTATCTGAAGGAAGCAAGCGACAAAAAGGTGAACCTCGTCGCCGTGGGGCTGCTGTATAAATACGGATATTTTAAACAGAAGCTTTCGTCGTCCGGCGACCAGGTCTCCGAATATGAAGCGCAAAGCTTTGACAAGATTCCCGTTTCCCCGGTCAGGGACGGGGACGGCAACTGGATCTCGGTAGAAATAGCTTTCCCCGGGCGCATGCTGCACGCAAGAGTCTGGAAGGTAGATGTCGGCAGAACGGAACTCTACCTGCTGGATACCGATATCGAAAACAATATAGACGAGGACAGGGCTATCACCCACCATCTTTACGGAGGCGACTGGGAAAACCGCCTGAAACAGGAAATCCTCCTCGGCATAGGCGGAATCCGAGCGCTGGAAAAGCTTGGCATCGAAGCAAATGTATATCACTGCAATGAAGGACACGCCGCCATGATCGGCTTCGAAAGGATACACCGCCTCATGCAGAAATACAATCTGAAATTCTACGAAGCGCGGGAAATTGTGCGGGCGTCTTCACTGTTTACAACCCACACGCCTGTTCCCGCCGGGCACGACTCGTTCGACGAAAGCCTGCTGAGGAAGTATATTTCCCACTATCCCGAACGGTTCCACGTGTCGTGGGAGCGGATAGTCGGTCTCGGAAGAATGAATCCCTCCGACGCGTCCGAGAAGTTTTCCATGAGCTGCCTTGCCGTGAATCTTTCGCAGGAAGTCAACGGCGTCAGCTGGCTGCACGGGAAGGTTACCAGGGAGATGTTCGACAAAATGTTCCCCGGATACCTGCCCGAAGAGCTTTTCATCGGTTATGTTACAAACGGGGTGCACTATCCGACATGGACGGCTCCGATATGGAAAGATTTGTACGACAAAGCTTTCGGTCCCGATTTCGCCAAGCATCACTATGACAAGTCCTGCTTCAGGAACATTCAGGATATAAACAACGAAGTCATCTGGAATATCAGGAACAAGCTGAAAAGCAAACTGATAAACCATATAAAGGACTGGATATCCAACCAGAACGATATCAACTACTATTCCCCGCGCGAGATTGTGGAAATAAAGGAAACCCTTGATCCCTCAAAGCTGACGATAGGCTTCGCACGCAGGTTTGCAACCTACAAAAGGGCGCATCTCCTGTTCTCGAACCTCAACCAGCTGAACGACATAGTCAATAATCCGGAACGCCCCGTGCAGTTTATCTTCGCGGGAAAAGCGCATCCGGCAGACAGGGCGGGACAGGATTTGATCAAGAAAATCGTGGAAATATCCAAGTATCCGCAGTTTCTCGGGAAAATCCTTTTCCTCGAAAATTACGATATGGAGCTTGCGGCAAAAATGGTGCGCGGCGTGGACATCTGGCTCAACACGCCTACGCGACCGCTGGAGGCTTCGGGAACCAGCGGCGAAAAGGCTGTGATGAATGGCGTTATGCACTTCAGCGTGCTCGACGGATGGTGGGTCGAAGGATATAAAAGCGACGCGGGATGGGCTTTGCCGGTCGATGCGGTGTACGCAAATAACGATTTCCAGGACGAGCTGGACGCCGAAACGATCTACAGCATAATCGAAAACGAAATCACGCCGCTGTACTACAGGCGGAACGGAAACAATATCCCCGCACAGTGGATCGCACGCGTAAAAAATTCGATAGAAAAGGTCGCCTCAAATTTCACGACCAACCGCATGATGAGCGACTACGAGGAACAGTACTACAACAGGCTGCAGAAACGCTCGCAGGAACTTATCGCGGACGATTTCAAGCTTGCCCGCGAGATTACGGACTGGAAGTATAAGGTGCTGAAGGAATGGGAAAGCGTCGAAATCATATCCGTCGAAAGACCCGACATGGAAAAGGAAGCTATCCTGCTGGGAAAGGAATACGAGGCGGAAGTCCTGATTTCCACAGGACTGCTAAGCCCCGAAGATATCGGCGTCGAAATGCTGCTCGCCGAACAGTCGGGCGATTCGAAAACAATAGTCATGCAGACGGAATTTAATATCTTCTCGCGAAGCACAGGCGAAGCAACATACAGGATAAAGTTCGTGCCAACAGTCTCGGGTACATTCTTTTCCGCAATCAGAATTTATGCGAAAAACCCAAACCTGCCACACAGACAGGACTTCTGCCTCGTCAAATGGGTGTAGAAAGGAAGTTAAAAACTAAAAGTTAAAAGTTTAAGGGCGTTGATGTGTCTGCGTCCAGTGTAGGGGCGACCCTTGCGGTCGCCCTAATTCCCTGCGGTCGCCCTAATCCGGATTTAGGGCGACCGCAAGAGTGGGCTGTCAAAAATGACATGAATTATCGCAAAATATTTCCTCCAACATAATGTCACCCTTTCAGGCCTTTCAGGGTTTGACATTACTTGCTTTATCGCTTTTTTCTATAATAATTTCAAGCCTTTGGGTTGTGTCGACGCCGTGCCATAACAAGTTATGAAATACAGTTCGACATAGTCAAATAGCGATATCATTAGCACATGGCAACGATGCCCTGCCCTTAACTTGACGACATTGTACGGCAGTCAGTCACATAAAAGGACTGTAAAAATCCTCCCGGAAAATATTCATCCATTACTTTGTGGCCCCTGCCTGCAAATGAAATCATTGTCATTAACTAAAATTTCTTATACTGCACTCTTCAGGTTTTCCAAATACTTCAACAGGACCAAAAAGGTCGAGAGTTTCAAAATTATTAAAAATCAAACAATTTATATCCATAAAAATCTCCTTAAATATATAAAAGCACAGTTCTAATTTTTAGTCCTTTTATGCCGTTTGCCCGTATTAGTATTTTGACAAATATGATTTACTGTATTTACCCTTCAATGAATTTTGGCTAACTTCTCTTAAATTATTATCATATTGGTCAGCCGTTTCCATGCAATGATTCAAAAAACTTTCCGTTAATTTTTTATCCCAGTTCCAGCAGGCAATTGCCACATATTTTCTATTATCTCCATAGCCTTTTTCATTACGCCAGTTCCAACTTAATTTTATTATTTGTCCTACTGATTCATTATCCGGCTTCATTTGATCATAAGCCAAAGCCATTACTGCGCCCTCAATTACCGAAAAATTGCCGGACTTTAATAATTTAACTACGGGATTTCCGTCCTGTAATGATTGTCTTTTTAACCTGACATAAGATAATGCTGCATTTATTGTTATCATGTCATGTGGTATATTTTGTTTTATAATTTCTTCAATAATTTCCAGCGCCTTTTTACAATCTATCACTCCTAATGCCTTTAGCATTTCAGATTGGGT